>JAAYZI010000010.1 GCA_012514925.1 Deltaproteobacteria bacterium
ATCCGCCGCCGCTAGGTGGTTATGGTTTTCGTGATTTGGTTGTGCCTTTCCTGCTCTGTGTGCTGCCGATGGGTTTGATTATGAGGCAGCACGATTTGGGAACCGCTCTTTCGGTCGGTGCGGTAGGATTTGGAATGATTCTTTTTATGGGCATTCGTTTGAAGGCCCTCGTAATTATGGCTGTGTTTGTGGTTGTGACAGCATTGCCGATATGGGGTGTTCTAAAACCTTACCAGCAGCGGCGTGTACTGGCGTTGTTTAACCCAGAAGCAGATCCGTTGGGAAGCGGTTATCACATTATTCAGTCTAAGATTGCAGTTGGTTCCGGCGGTCTCTTTGGAAAGGGTTATTTGGCCGGCACCCAGAGTCAACTGGAGTTTTTGCCGGAGCATACGACGGATTTTGTATTTTCAGTTTTGGCTGAGGAATGGGGTTTTGTGGGCGCAATGGTGCTGCTATTAGTCTATTTTTGCTTCTTATACCGCATGCTAAGATCAGTAGAGAAAAGCAAGGACCTTTTTTCTGGTTTGGTTGTGTTTGGCGTAGCACTCCTCTTGTTTTTTCATATGGTGGTTAATATCGGCATGGTGATTGGGATCTTACCGGTGGTGGGCATACCCTTACTTCTGGTAAGTTATGGTGGTTCGTCTGTAGTGACGACGATGTTTATGGTAGGGCTAGTGTTGGGTTTGAACATGCGTCGGCTAAGTTTTGGGTCTAAGACATGAGAACAACATCCTCTGTTTTGTCGGCATATCGGTTTCTTTTGGGATTAGGGTTAGTCTTTTGGTGGTGTGGCTTGAGTCCTGCCGCTGTAGCGCAAGCAGATCCGGATTCTGCCCCTCCAACTCCGCATGCAGACGCGGCTGAGCCTCAAGCACTTTCGCCCTATGTTGATCTACCTGCGATTAAGGATGAAAAGTTTGCGCTGCTGCAGGACGCTGTCTTTAATCAGAGCGCCTTAGATTTTCCGCAGGATATGATGTCAGTTCAGAATCAGGGGCATCCCTGGCAGGAGTGGAAAAATGACAATTATAAGATTGTTGGCGATGTGGAGCATCTCTTAGTACGTTTCGAACATATGGGTGAGATCTCTGAGAAAAGCACAAAAGCCAGCTCTTTTTATATTTCGATTAGATTTGAAGAACAACGTCCCCTGGCGGAACGGATGAATGCCGATCCTAAGAATGTGGACCTTCATACTTGGGGCAAGATGGAAGGCATAACGATTAAGCATAGCCTTCCTAAGCGAACTTCTCAGGCTGGGGGTGTGATGATACCGTCGATGGGTCTCCAGCAGCGGCGAGTTTTTATGGAAGGGCGGGATCAAACTGGGGTGGTGGCGTTGGTGCCGGAGTCAAGAGTACGCGGGGTGCGCGGGGTGGTACTTTGTGTGCGAGACTACGATCTCTGGAAGCTTAAGGGTGGAGCGCGGTTATTGGAGGATACCGGCTATAAAATGGCGGGTGTGGACGCAGTGGTAAGTGGTTCCGCGCAAGCTAAAGTTAATACTGGTTTTGGTCCGGGAGTTGCGAGAGCTTCCGTACAAGTCACTCCTAACATTAATCCCAGTCGAGTAGTGGAGGATGAATCAAGGGCAGTCTATCCCTATGCATCGGTGGAGTATCTGGCGCGTAAAACAGAGCGCCCAGTGCCGTCAGAACAGCCGCAAAGTGTAACTGCTGGTATCAGGCTTCAAACTGTTTTACATAACTCGCTTAATCATAAAACGGTCTCCACTGGCACGGTGGTGATGACGATCAAGCGCATACCTGTGAAGCGAGACATGGTTATTTTGCACGAACTAAACGAGAAGCAAATTAAATTTAACATCAAGGCAGGAGAGTGCTACGCCGTTCTTAAAGAGAGTAAACTGGAGCACCAGTTTATAAAGGAGGATTTGCCTCAGATGCCGGGATCTGTTCAAAAAGGAGATGATCTCCTAAATGCCCTAACTCGGTAGGGGCAGGTTCAGTATGAGTTCCACATTGTAGAAGACCTTCGGTACGGGCCGCTTCTGGGCATCCATTTTTGTGAGCAGATACAAAGCCTCGATTAACGAAGACAGTGTCTATTATATCAAATACTGACTAGTACACTTGGACCCTGTTTTTTTTTGTGGGCTGCGGTTTGGTGCAGGGGTTTAAACGATTAGATATTTCGCTGAATTGCATCTTAAGCGCGCTTCTTTTATGCTCAGGGCATGCCTACAGATTCACATAGCTACGACCTTTTGGTAATTGGAGGCGGGATCTCCGGTTTGGGCATAGCCTATGAAGGCGCGCGGCGTGGCTTGGACACGGTGCTCCTAGAAAAGGGCACTTGTTGCAGAGCTACTTCGGATAACAGCATGCGCATTATTCACGGCGGTTTGCGTTACCTACAGAGTCTGGATATAAGGCGTACGCTGGAGTCCCTTCGGGCTCAGTCTGATCTTCTGCTACAGTACTCGTCCTTCGTAAAACCACTGGCATGCGTTATGCCGCTTGGCCGCTTTGGATTAAAGAGCCGCTGGCCGGTGTGGGCAGGGATCCAGTTTTATAATCAGCTTGCGAGCTGGGTCATTCCCAGTACCATGCGCGCGGCTAGGATCATCGCGGCCGATGAAGTAGACCGACGCATTGATGTGTTAAAAGGTCAGGCGCCATACGGAGCACTGGTGTGGCATGACGCTATTGTCCCGCAGGTGCGCGAGTTTGCGCTCAGACTTCAAAGTGATGCAGCTTCATACGGCGCGAAGATCTTGGAGGGCTGTGAGGTTTTAAAGATCAAGCGCCAAGGAGAAGCCTTTGAGGTAAGCCTTCGGCAAGCGCAGGGTCTTACTGCTATGCAGGCGCGAGTGCTGGTGGATGCCAGCGGCCCATGGTTGGGACGAATTCCGGTGGAGCCTCCGTTTAAGCGCAAAAGAGCGCCACGCGGCTGGACCAAAGCCTTTAATATCATCTTAAACAAGCAGGTGGATGAGGTTTACGCTATCGGTGTTTCAGGGGGGCGCGGCCGACTGTTCTTTACGACCCCTCGTGAGAAAGTGAGCGTGATTGGAACTTTTCACCATGCCTTTCATGATAATCCTGACAATTTGACGGTCAGCGAACAGGAGATTTCAGAAGCCTTATGCGCCTATCAGCAGGCTATGCCACGTGTCAAATTATCACTTTCGGATGTAAGTGCTGTTGAGGCTGGAGTGCTTCCGATTAAAAGAGATCGCCCCGATATGCCTGTGATGTACGGTGTGGAGCAGATTCATGACTATGACGGGCAGATTGAAGTTCTAAGTACAAAATACACGACTTTCCAGGTTCAAGCGCGGCGGGTTATAGAGAAAATAGTGGGTTACGGTAAGGGTGCCGACGCAGTCGTGTGCGAGTCTACCTGCACGAAGACTTAAGCTCTTGGGAAGCGTCTCAGGTGAATTCAATTATTATTTTCCCCGAAGAGTTTACGGCGCAGAACTTAGCGGTGTTGCGCGGGGTTCGGGCGCATTATGCACTTCAGGTGCATGATTTAAAGGTCGGCTTGACGGTGGCAGCCGCTAAATTGGGCGGAGAGCGCGGACGAGCCTCTGTTAAACGTGCTGATCCCCAAGAGGTCTGGCTTGAGACTGATTTAACGGATGCGCCTTTTCCAGTTTTGCCCTACGAGTTGATTGTGGCGGTCCCTCGTCCCCAGACTGTTAGGAAGGTGGCGCAGATTGCAGCCACTTTGGGGCTTAGCCGCGTGCATATTATCCGCAGCGCGAATGTGGAAAAAAGTTATCTGAGCTCCAGGGCGCTTACGCCTGAGAATCTTTTGGCGGAGGGGCTTAAGGGGCTGGAGCAATCGGGTGGTTCGCTGCTGCCGGAGGTGATGGTGCATCGGCGTTTTAGGCCTTTCTTGGAAGACTATCTTAGTCCGAGGTTAGGTGAGCTGAAACCGGCTCTGAAGGTTGTGGCCACGCCCGGGGCGAAGTGTGGCATAGATTCTCTTAAGTTCTCTGGTGGTGGATGTTCTAAAACGGCACTTGTGGCGATCGGACCGGAATCGGGTTGGAATAATTTTGAGGTGCTGAGTTTTGAAAGGTTGGGGTTTAAACAGATAAATTTGGGGGTACGGATTTTGAGGGTTGAAAGCGCTTTGATATGGCTGATAGCCCAGTTGGAGCTGTTAAAAGATATCTCCTGAACCTCTTTTGGTAGCGGCGCTATCTATATCACGAGATACTCGACTTTGGTAACAGGAAGCTTGTTATTCGTAGCAACTAGTAACGGATCGGTAACATTAATTTCTGGGCAGACTAATTTGATTGGCATATAAATTGCATCAAATCCTTTCGGTAGATCTCGTGCTAGGGGTGTTTTTTCTTATAGGAGGAGGGAAAATCGCATGCGTAGGAAGGCCAGTTTTCAGTCTATCGCCATTTTAATTGGGTGTTTTGCTATAATTTGGGGTGGTTTAACATCGCTTCAGTATACAGAAGCGCAGGAAGCCCACTCTCCTGAGGGGCCTATTAGTGAGGGGGCCGTTTCGCCTAATCCCCCCGTCACCATCATAACCACCACCACAACAACCACAACCACCACCACGCCAAGTACCACTTCGACTACCCTCCCGGAGTGCATAGTGTATGAGGGGCGCTTGGACCGTCTTGGCTGGGACGCCGGTGGTACCTTAACTCCGGAAGAAGCAATCACTGGTGACGCGTTATCTCTGCCCTGCGTCCAAAGATTTAAAGACCAGGTTTTAAATTGCGCCAATAAATTCACGAAAAACCAATACTGGGATGATCGTGTTTCGGTGTGTGTGGCTAATCTGCTGCTTGGTGGGGCCAATAGCTACGAGGGCGTGCTCCCTAACGGTGCAAAATGTACGAAGGTAAGCTCCAAGAAGCATGAGTGGTGGCATCATATGGAAAAAATAACTGACAAATGGTGCTTAGAAGCCACTTGGTATTTCAAAGAGCCCTCCAATCCAAATGGGATGTGCGAATTGGTCCCATACTCTGATGATTACGTCATCTGCGGTAATTTGATAATATCTTATTGGATGTCGACTCCGATCTCGCTCATTTGGGAGCACGGTGCGGATATCGACGCCGCAACATCGCTGGTGAACTTTCCGCTTAACCCCGGCCAGTCGGGCCAGTGGTTTGCATGGAAGGCTTCGGCTAAGACGCCGCTGCTGGTGTACGATCCCAAACACCAGGGCCGGATTACCTCCGCGCAACAGCTTTTCGGTAACTGGACCTTCGGAGGACAGCGCATTGCCTCGGCTGGACTGAGTGCGATTGACGCCGCTCCCATAACTGGGCAGCCGTGGCAGGATGGATTTGAAGCTTTGGCCACTCTGGACCAAGACGGCAGTGGGCGGATCGAAGGCCGCGAACTCGAACCTCTAGCGCTGTGGTTCGACCACAACCAGAATGCGGTGTCGGAACCCGGTGAGGTTATTCCGGTGCTCCAGCTCGGAATTTCCGCACTTTATTTCGATGGCCAGAGATCGCAGGCCGAGCGTGATATTTATCTGAGCCGTGGCTTTGATCGGGTCGTAAATGGTCGCCTCGAAAGTGGCGTGGCAGTTGACTGGTCGGCCGAGTATAGCCCGAGCAAGTTTAGCATGCTAAACCATAACTTGTTGCAGGGTTGGAGTCCCACCGCGTCTAAGTTAAACCACGCACAGCCTCAGCAGCAGCCTACCGTTACTGCGGCCAAGAAGGGTGGCGACGGTAAGAATCCTTTTACCGGACTGTGGCAGTGGCACTTTGACGATGAGAAGCTCGCTGGCGATCCTCCAGGCTATCTGGCCCTGGGTGGACCGGAGGGTGTGGTACGGGGATACGCCATAGTTGCTCGTCCTATTATCAAAGGACCGAGCCCTCTTTGGGAGAGCGTAAGTAATCTCTTTGCGGTTCACGGTCAGAGTAACGTCAGCGCTGATGGGATTCGTCAGGCTACCTTCACTTCGGAGTTCGGGCGCTCAACTACCAGCAATCATGTTGAGCTTTCAGCCGACGGCATGAGCATGAAGGGCCGCACCACAGCGTTCATCAGCAAGGACGGCAAAACCAAGAACCTGACCTACACTTGGACTGCCAAGAAGCTAGGATGAACCAGAGTAGGGGCCGGTTATCTGCCGGCCTCTACAATTGTGTCACCGTCAATCTGAAAATGTAGATCTGGACCCCTATCTCACAGTTACTTAAAGAGCCGCGCTTTTACTTTCTCCGGAGAAAGTAAAGATGACCCTGCGTTATTACTGGAGCTGAAAACAGAATTATTGATCAATTCCACGCAATTTTTTTTATGATAATCGCACTGGTAACAGATTGTAATCACCTAATTTATTATTCATGTGAACAGATACCGATTACCGGATACAGCTGTTAAGAGAACCCCTTTTGGTGATAGTGCTATCTAAGCTGGTGGATGGTGTAGCTAGAGCGTAAATACAAGATACTTAACTTCAGTAACTGGAGGAAAGAGATCGTGGCATCGGATGAAGAAAAGGACCAAGAGCTAGAGGGGCAGGAAGGAGAAGCGAAGCCCGCAAAGAGCAAAAAGAAGCTGATCATTATAGTGGCTGCCGTGCTGTTGGTGGTGGTGCTTGGTTTAGTCGGATTTATGTTCCTTGGTGGCAAGGAAGAGGGGTCTGCAGAGGGTGAGTCCGGTCAGGAGGAGGTCGAGCATGAAATGGCGCATGTGGAGATGAAGCCATTTGTTGTTAATCTTTCAAGTACCACGAACTATCTTAAAGTTGTGCTTGTTTTGGAGTACGATCCAGTGATTGCCGCCGGCCCGGCAGGCTCACATGGCGCCGGGGGAGAAGGCGGCGGGGATGGACACGGTGGCGGTGATGCCGCTGGCCCGACATTGCCGGGTGTATTGGGGGCCAGGGAAGCCATGATCAACGACTCTATTATCAAAGTGCTCTCCTCTAAGACCGCTGAAACAGTGTTATCGCTCGATGGGAAAGAGGAGCTTAAGGAGGAGCTAATTGAGGCAATCAACGAGGCATCGGGTTTGGATGATGCTCCTATTACAAATATTTACTTTCAAGATTTTATCACCCAGTAATTTCA
>JAAYZI010000046.1 GCA_012514925.1 Deltaproteobacteria bacterium
AGATCGCGCTCCAGCTTCCAGCCTGTTATCGAGTCAAGTCGGGTTACAGCGAGCGTGGTAATTAACGCCAAAAGCACCACCACCAGCACCAATTCGACTAAAGTCAGGCCGGCGTCCTGACTCTTGCCGTGCCGGAAATAGGGCCAGGGTGCAGGGCAGGGGAATGCCGCTGGGATAAGATAAGCGTTAAGGTCGGACTGTAACGTCTTGTTTTGCCCCATCACCGCCTTCAATGCCGTCCGATCCTAAAGTGCTAAGAGTATAACTTCTGCCGTCATTTTCTGTCTTGTAAACAAAGGGGAAGCCCCAGACATCATTGAGATCGTCTTCAGCTGCTAGAGGAACAAAGAGCTTGCCGCTTTTTTCTATCTCGGAGTTGGGTTTTAGGAGATCGTCCAATTTGCCCGGGTAGGCATTGAACTTAAGCCGGTACTGCCCGAGCTGGTTTTTCAGGTTGCTCATTTTAACCATGTTAAGTTCAGCTTTAGCCGCATCGCCCTGCTGAATAACATTCTTGCTTACCACCGTAACTATCAGCCCAATAAGCACAATCACCACCAGAAGCTCCACAAGTGTAAGCCCGGCTTCCGTTCTGTTCATAAAACCACCTCCTCAGTGAATTAAAACGGTGAATAAAAACAATAAATAAATGGGTTCCCCCGTTGCTCACTTATGCATTAGGGAAGTCATCTCCAGCATCGGCAGCATTACCGCTGCCAGTATACCACCGACGACCAAGGCAAGAAATATGATCAGCACGGGCTCTAAAATGGCGGTAAAACCCGAAATTACAGCATCTATCTCCGATTCATAGACTTTTGCTGCCCGTAGCAGCATGGGTTCCAGCTGGCCGGTGCGCTCTCCTACCGCAATCATATGTATCAAAAGTCGGGGGAACATCTGAGATTTATTCAGTTCTGCCGCCAAACTTCCGCCTTCCCTCACGCCTTCAGCCGCAGCCTCGATGGCGTCTTCCAGCACGACGTTGCCGATAATATTTTTGGCGATGCCTAACGCAGTTAGCATTTCAATCCCGCTTGAGAGCATGGAACCTAGATTGTTTGCCAGCCGTGCGGTGGCGATCTTGAGCTTAAGACTGCCGATAATTGGTATCTTTAACAGAAAGATGTCGATCTTTCGGCGGCCCCGTTCCGTGCGAGAGAAATACTTCAAACCCAGAAATGCGGCGATGCCGAGAACCAGTAAATACAGCCAGTAGGCTTGCACAAAAGAACTAAGGGCGATAATGACTCTGGTGGGAAGAGGCAGTACGGCGTTTTGCTCTTTAAAAATGCTTGTAATTTGCGGTACCACGTAGGCAAGAAGAAGAGTAATTACCGCAAAGCAAAGAAAAAGCATCAGAATCGGATAAGTGAGAGCTGAGATGACTTTTCTTCTAAGCGCAGCTTGACTTTCCAACAGATCGCTAAGTCGTTCAAGAACCAGATCGAGAGAGCCGCTGGCCTCCCCGGAGGCGACCATGTTGGTGTACAGCCGTGGGAAGACCGTGGGGTATTCCCTGAGAGCGTTTGCGAGGCTCCATCCTTCGTTCACTTTGTCGCTCACGTCAGCGATGGTGCTCTTTATTCCGGGATTGTCAATCTGATCGCCAAGTGCTTTTAGTGCTTCGATAAGCGGCATTCCGGCTGCGATGAGAGTAGCGAACTGTCGAGTAATTACGGAGAGCTGGGAAATGCCTATCCTTGGCCCCCGGGAGGGAATGACGTTCTGCAGAGTTATGCTGCGGGTGCCTTCTTTAGAACTGCTCTCTTTAACCTCAACAGGATAAAGCCCCTGCTGGCGGAGCTTAGAGCGGGCGTGTCGTACTGACTCCGCGTCGACTACTCCGCGGATGCTACGGCCTTTTTGATTAAGCGCCTTGTACGTGTAAACTGCCATTTATAATCCAGCACCCATTTTTAAGAAGACCCATTTTTAAGAAGACAGCGAGTCTTCCTGAGTAACCCTAAGCACCTCCTCAAACGAGGTTATCCCCTCCAAGATTTTTAGTGCGCCGTCATACCGTAAGCCGCGAAGGCTTTTGGACCCACTGCGAATTTGCGACGAGTTTGCTCTCTGCATGATAAGCGTACGCACAGACTCGTCTACCATAAGCATTTCGTGAATTCCGATTCTCCCCATATAGCCCGTGCCCTGACAAGCGTCACAACCGTTTGGAGCGGTGCGAAAGGCGCGGTGGGAGCGGAGGCTCCGAACGTCAAGGCCAAGCTCAGAGCACTCCGAGCTGCTTAGTTCGTAAGGCTGCTTACAGTTATCGCACAGTGTTCTCACTAATCTCTGTGCCATTACAGCAATCAAGCTTGATGATATAAGAAAAGGCTCGACTCCCATGTCAAGCAAACGAGTAATCGCCCCCGGGGCATCATTAGTGTGAAGAGTTGAGAAGACTAAGTGCCCAGTGAGTGAAGCCTGGACAGCGATTTCCACGGTTTCTAGGTCGCGGATTTCGCCAACCATTACCACGTCTGGATCTTGACGCAGAATAGCTCTCAGTCCATTAGCGAAAGTGAAATCTATCTTGGGATTAACCTGCATTTGCCCGATGCCTTCAAGTTCATACTCAATTGGATCTTCGATGGTGAGAATATTTTTGTCCACTGAGTTGATATGAGATAGACAGGCATAGAGAGTGGTCGTTTTTCCCGAGCCGGTAGGGCCGGTTACCAGGATAATGCCGTGA
>JAAYZI010000047.1 GCA_012514925.1 Deltaproteobacteria bacterium
TACACCTTTCCGGATGGTCTCTACCAGGACTTCATTAAAACCGGAGATCTGCAGTCAAAGAACGCGCTGAAACTGATGGGCGAAAACTCAGCCGGGGCTGGGATCCTTAAGCATTGGGGCATTGGATATATTTCAAGTCGAGAGGTAGCTTTTATCTTTAAAACTTACCTTAGGCTGATTGATCTTGGAGAAGATGTCCAAAACATGCACATCATGGCGGCGGACGTAGCGTTGGGACATATCGACCAATGGTTCGTTTCAAAAACCGCCGGTTACTACAAACCGTTCATGGTCGGTCTCACCCTCTCTTCGCTCATTGATTACTATGAAAAAACCCACGACCCGCGGATTCCTGCTGCCGTGGCGGTTGCTGCTGACGGTCTCTGGGATTGCTGCTGGCTGGGCGATCGCGAAGGAGCGTCAAATGCAGACCAAGGTTTTTTCTATACAAGTTCCACACTCCCGCACAAAGCTTATATTACCCCGTTGAATGCGGTTATCGCCCCGGCTTATGCTTGGCTCTACTCGCACACCGGAAATGACAAATATCGCGTCCGTGGTGACCGCATCTTTGAAGCCGCTGTACGTAACGCCAGTAAGAGCAACATCGGCTGGAATCAAAAACAAACCAATCAGCAGTACAACTATTCCTTCAAGTTTGTTGAGTGGAGATCAAACCCAAAGCAACACGACCCCACCGCGCCAGCCGCTCCAACCAGGCTCCGCCTGACAAGACCGGGCGCAGCCTCACACTGACTCCCCCTGCCGCCGCTCCAATCAAGCCGCGCACTCAATTTATTTTTTACTTTCTCCGGAGAAAGTAATATTCACGTGAACGGGTACTCTCAATTTCTTAGCGCGTTTTGATACCAAGTATCATACTCACTCGCCATTTCAAGGTCTAAGCGAACGTTAGGAACGGGCCACATACGCCAGTCATCTTGTTCAAGAAACCAAGTTAAAACCTCTGCTATTTGGCTGATATTACCAGGCTCGAATTTTCTGCCATTTACGCCGTCAGTTACTCTTTCACCCATGGCACCGATATTTGAAACTGCCACTGGTAAACCGGCCTGCCACATTTCAGATAAAACCAAAGAATAAGTCTCCGCAAAAACAGAGGGGATAATCCCGACATCAAGGTGCGGCAGTATTTGTGGCAGATCAGATTGTTCAAATATTCCGTGGAAAAAAATTCCCGGGCTTACAGGCGCAGCCTTATCCATTCCGCCAAAAAAATGGAGTTCCGCCTGTGGGTAGATCGGTGCGATTTTTTGAAAGGCAGTAAACAGTGATTCCCAGCCTTTTTGAGGCAGGAGCGAGCCTAGATATCCGAATCTGAGACCCGTCCAATTCTTGATGACTTTTTGGGGAGTAAAAGGCCGAATCCCATATTCAATGACTTTAAAATCGAACGGGAAAATCTGACCTAACACCCGTGCCAGGTAGGGAGAGGGAACCGCCAGCGCTTTTGCTCGTCCCAAGGCAGAGGTAATGATCGACCGTCGTTGCAGCAGGTAAGGGGAAATGTCTTTGCCGAAGAGCTTAACGGCGTAAGCAGGGGTAGTTGTTTGGGAAGAGTCCTTCTCTCCCTGCATGGTATAGTGCGGGGTAATAGCGTAGTAGTCGTGAAAGCTCATTACTACAGGCCTTCCACTTTGAATCGCCTGCTCAATCACTGAAAGCGGCCAGTTCACAAAATGCATGATGTGGATTAAGTCTGGGTTGATCAGTTTAAACACCTCATCCAAGGAGGCTTGAGTTTGTGGGGCTTTGAGGGGCGCGAGAATCGAGAGGCGCTCTCCTGGGAAAGAAAGGTTGGGCTGCCCAGGACGCATTAAGTGAATCTGCCCGTTCTCCGGGAATACGATTGAGATCTGATAGGTCTGTTTAAGGGCGGCGCTAAGAGTCCTCAGGTGCTCTTCAACACCAGCCCGGTTGTTAAAGCAGTGGCAGATATAGAGCAGTTTAGGTTTTCCGCTTTGCGTCATGGCCTTGAGATGCTAACGTAACACAGGCAAGCTCGGATATTTCGCCAGATTTCTACAGCGCCAGGCCATCTTCCTACTCGACTCGTGACGAAACCTGGTGAAACATCCGGGATAATTGATTGTATCTTATCGTTAAGAGAGCGGCCAGGGAAAGATGCGCATATTCTTTTTGGCGGGCAGATGTATTCCGGTGCACGCAAAGTCTCTAGAAGAGCGGCCTTTGGGTGGCACGGAAACGGCGTTGATTCGTGTCGCTGAAATATTACAGCAGCGCGGCCATGAAGTAACCGTGTTTACCAGCCATCGCAACCCCCCTTGTGGGCCGGGCCCAGCTTATTATCACCTGAGCGAATTACAGAAACATCCTAGCTGCGACGTGTCGATTGCAGTGCAGGATTGGTGGGGGGTTTTTTATCCGATCGAATGTCGCAAGCGTTTCTATTGGACAGGCGATGCGTCTGATCAATATATGAATTTTGGCTTAGGGGATAAACGCATCATTTCACGGATCGATTTACTTCTGGGAGTCAGTAACTGGCATGTGCAGAATATTTGCGGAGCGAGCGGATTCCCAGTTGAAAAAAGTCATGTCATTCGAAATGGAGTGCATCTGCCATGGTTTGAAGGTCAAGAGGAGCGCAGTCCCAGGCGCTTGATTTTTACATCAGCACCTTATCGTGGATTAGATTTGGCGGTCGGATTTTTTAGGGAGCTTAAGAAGAGTTTTGAAGATTTAGAATTGCATGTTTTTGCAGGTTTTGATCTTTATGATCGGGAACGTCCCTTTGAGGGGGCTGAGAAGCAACAGTTTGAAAGAACCAAGCGTCTCTGCGCTGAAGTGCCCGGTGTGGTGCTGCATGGCAATCTTAGACAGCGGGATCTGGCGCGGGAGTATATGAAATCGGGCTTGTTTTTTTACCCGGTCCTTATCCCGGAGACTTTTTGCATTACAGCGATTGAAGCCCAGGCGGCCGGCTGTCCGGTGCTTAGTTCAGCTTTGGGTGGCTTGCCCGAAACAGTAGGAGATGGCGGTCTGGTAATTCACGGAGCTCCAGGATCAAAAGAGTACAACCACGCCTTTTTGGAGGGAGCGCGTTTAATGCTGTCTGATCGTGGAGTCTGGCAGCGCTTCTCGGAGCAAGGGCAGCGGCGCGCACGCGCGGAATTTAGTTGGGAGCATGTAGTAGATCGTTTAGAGGCGGCGCTGCAGAGTGTGGGTTAACCAGAATACTTACGGATACTCCTTTCCTGCCGGTATCCATTCATATGAATATTAAATTAGGTGATTACAA
>JAAYZI010000048.1 GCA_012514925.1 Deltaproteobacteria bacterium
AGTAAAACTCATACAAACAGATACCATCACACAGACAACGTTAGGTTTTTTCATAAAACATAAAGTCATCCAATCTGGTACGACCTAATATTGGCCTTGTCGCATATGCATATCTCGCGCAAAGGGTTGGCAAATTAAACTAGTAGGCTATGCGCGAGATATGTATATGTGACAAGGTTTAATTAAAGCCCAGGTTGGCAAAGCCTTTCTGGTGATGGCTGGCAGTGGCGCGGAATTAAATTCACTTTCTCCAGAGAAAGTAATATTACTAAATACTAACTAATACAGATTAACGACCATGAAAGCCGTAATTCAACGAGTGAACCACGCTAATGTAAAAGTAGACGGGAAAGTCACAGGCGAAATCAAACGGGGCATCTGCATTTTAGTAGGCTTCGCCCCAGGTGATGACCAGGGCAAACTAGCGCAGTTTGTGAAAAAGACCATAAACATGCGCATCTTTCCAGATGAAGCCGGGCGCTTTGACCGCTCTACTCTGGAAGTCGGCGGCGGCGTGCTGTTGGTGCCGCAGTTCACACTTTACGCGACACCAGCAAAGGCCGCCGCCCTGATTTTTTCGGCGCGCTTGACCCAGCCGCTGCCACTAAACTCTTTGATGAATTAATTGCCGTCTTTAATTCCAGCGGCGTAGCAGAAGTAGGAGCCGGAGTTTTCGGAGCAGATATGAAACTCACCCTCGAAAACGACGGCCCTGTTACGATTATCCTTGAAATCTAACGCTACCCCTCAAACAACTCCGACTTAACCCATCCCCACTTGCACAGCCGGAACATTAACGCCGTATAAAGACAGCCCAGCCCATATTTAAGACTGCGTGTGAAGTTAATCGAAGAAGCTTCCTCAAAATACTTAGTGGGACAGCTAATCTCTCCAATCACATGCCCCTGCCAAGCGATCTGGCAAAGCATCTGATTATCGAAAAGAAAATCATCGCTGTTCTTATGAAGAGGAAGCGATTCGAGAAGCTCTCGCGAGAAAGCGCGGTAACCAGTATGATACTCCGACAGCTTGGCACCAATCATCACATTCTGTAAGAACGTCAAAATACGATTGCTGACATACTTGTACAGCGGCATCCCGCCCTGCAGCGCGCGCCCTCCCAAAATCCTAGAAGCGATGACGCAAGGATAAATCCCACTCGCAATAAGTGCCGCCATGGCCGGCACCAGCTTAGGTGTATACTGATAATCCGGATGCACCATAATTACGATATCGGCTCCGTGCTCCAACGCTATTTTGTAGCAAGACTTTTGATTACCTCCGTAACCCTTGTTCTTTTCATGCACTTGAACCAATGTTTGCGGCAAGGTGCGCGCCATTTCCGCAGTGCGGTCCTGGCTGGCGTCATCGACCACCACCACCAAGTCCACGATGCCTTGCTCCATGACTTCATCATAGGTCCGGCGCAACGTTTCCTCGGCATTATATGCCGGCATCACCACCACAATTTTTTTGCCTTTAAACATTCCTCTTCCTTAAACTCCGAAAATAATCCAACCGCTCTTTAATCATCTTTTCATAGCCACGCTCCGTGGGCTCATAGAATATCGTGCCCTCCAGTTCATCTGGAAGATAACAAACCTGCGGCGCAAAGCCCCCACTGGTGCTGTGCGGATAAATGTACTCCTTACCGTATCCAAACTCTTCCATCAACTTGGTCGGCGCATTTCTTAAATGCAGTGGCACCTCAACCTTAGCTCGCTCCTTAACCGCAGCCACTGCTGCATGCATAGCCATGTAACTGCGGTTTGATTTAGGCGCAGACGCCAAATAAGTGATGCACTGCGCGATTACTATTCTACCCTCTGGCAGCCCCAACCGTTCAAATGCCTCTGCAGTAGCTAGCGCAAGCTGCAGCGCGCGCGGGTCCGCGTTGCTGATATCCTCGCTCGCAAAGATGATCATGCGTCGGATTAAAAAACGTGCATCTTCTCCACTCTCCAACATGCGAAAGCCCCAAAACAGCGCCGCGTCCGGATCGCTACCGCGCATGCTTTTTATAAAGGCCGAGATCATATTGTAGTGTTCTTCCCCGCTACGATCATAAAACAGCGTCTTTTGATCTTGTAGGAAGTTCTGTAGCTGCGACCTGGTCACGACCCCTTCCTTAAGCGGGAACCCCTCCACCAGATTCAAAAGCCTCCTGGCGTCTCCTCCCGCGTAGGAACAAGCCACCTCCAGCGCTTCCTTCTCAAATTTAAGCCCCAACTCACGCGCCGCGCCCTCTAAAATCCGTCCTAAAGACACATCAGAGAGGGGCGGCAACTGAATTACCTTGACACGTGAAAGCAACGCGCCGGTAAGATAAAATGATGGGTTCTCAGTCGTGGCACCGATTAAAATAATCGTACCGGCCTCAATGTGGGGCAAAAAGGCGTCCTGCTGCGCGCGATTGAAACGATGGATCTCATCTACAAACAAAATCGTCCTGCGCCTGACCAGCTTAGCCTGAGCTACAACCTCACGCACCTCTTTAACTCCGGCCAGTACCGCAGAGAACTCCACAAAGCGCGCCTCGTAAGAGTTCCCGATCAGCTTGGCCAGGGTGGTTTTGCCGCTGCCGGGGGGCCCCCACAGCACCATCGAAGGAGGATTGCCACTCCCGCTTTTTAGCTGCGCAATTAAATTGGCATCAATCGCCTCAATCCCCTGGAAGGCATCCCAAGACTTGGGGCGCAGCCGGTCGGCCAAGGGCTGATAGGCCCGCTCCTCACCACCTGAATTTAAATCTTCAAAAAGCTCCAGATTCTTGGACACTGATCTATTTCCCAAGCTCTTGCAGCATCATGGCACCGTAAAGAAAAGTGCACTTAAATTGCTCAATTGAAAAATTCTCGTTGGGGGCATGAATGTTATTCTCATCCAAGCCAAATCCCACCAGTAGAACATCCTCCCCAATGATCTCCGCCAGGTCAGCCACAATCGGAATGCTTGCGCCGCACCAACCAAAAACCGGCTCGCATCCGCACAGCTCGCTTAACACCCGTACAGCCCTCTGCACCACCTCTCCATCCACATCCCTACGCACCGCAGGACCTGCGATCTCTATGTCGGAGAACTTAAGCTGCAAAGCGCTCGGCGCATTTTCCCTAAGATGCGCTAAAATCAGATCCAGCACCCTGTGAGGGTCCTGTCCGGCCACCAACCGCGCTGTCAATTTGGCAAAAGCTTCAGAGGGAATAATCGTCTTCTGTCCCGCGCCCCCATACCCGCTATGAATACCGTTAACATCAAGGGTCGGCCTAAGACTCACACGTTCATTCGGGGATAAATCCACTTCGCCCCCAAGTGGGTCCACCCCGATCTCACGTTTGTAGGCGGAGGCATCAAAGGGAGTCCGCGCTAAAAGCTCCCGCTCCTTGGCGCTGACCGGCAAGACGCCATCATAAAAGCCTTTTACGGCGACGCTGCCGTCCGGCTGATGCAGGCTTGCCAACAGCACAGCCAGCTCACGCGCTGGATTCGGCGCAAGCCCGCCATGCATGCCCGAGTGCAGATCACGGGTAAGGCCACCCAGCCAAACCGTGCACCCCACCAAACCTCTAAGCCCCACCACAATCGCAGGAATCCCCGGCGCGGCAAAACCGGTATCACACACCATTAATACATCGGCGCCAATCTTACTACGCCACTGGGGCAAGCTCTCGCGTATGGCGGCGCTGCCACACTCTTCTTCTCCCTCCAAGAGTAATTTAACGGAGCACTCCAAGGCGCCTTCTCGAATCAGCACTTCAAGCGCCTTTAAAATCGCAAACAACTGTCCTTTGTTGTCCTGCGCGCCTCGCGCATAGATTCGTCCGTCTCTAAGTTCAGGCGAAAAAGGCTCACTCTGCCACAAGTCTAACGGATCAACCGGCTGAACGTCGTAATGACCGTAAAAAAGTACAGTCTTTTTTCCAGGACGGCCGGTATACTCCGCAAAGACCACCGGTTTTGAAGATGTCTCAAGCAGTTCAGACTTAAACCCAATCTGTTGCAAATGCCGCCCCAGCCATTCGGCACACGCTTGACAATCGGCCTGATACTCCGTCTCAATGCTGATGCTTGGAAACGAGAGCAGCTCCTTCCACTCCTCAACAAAGCGCCCTTGATCTCTCTCAAAGATTAAACCGAGTTTGCTTTGATCGATTTTTACGCTCATACAATCTTACCCCCACCAATCCTCTTCCAACGCATGACTTAAATGCGGCACAAAAAGCTCGGCCTCCGTAAGAAAAGAATCGTGCCCCTTCTGCGAGTGCACGGTTACATACCGCACCGGCACCTTCGCAGCGCGCAGCTCTTTTACCATGAAGCTCTGCTCCTCGGGAAAAAAGCACACGTCCGAATCAATGCTGAACACCATAAAGCGCTGGGAGCGGCACGGCTCAAATAGCTCGCCGAAAGAACTCACGGCGGCATCGGCTAGCAGATCGATGCTCTGCCATACTCCCATCAGGCAAAGATATGTATTAGCATCAAAGCGGCGTACGAATTTCCTGCCCTGATGCAGCATGTATGATTCAATCTGATGGGTCAGTTCATACTGTCCGAAATCGTACTCACGATTAAGCATTTTACGCGCTCGCACCTCAATAGTTTCGAGCGACACAAAAGTTTTATGTCCAATCATACGGGCTAAAGCCAGTCCTTTCTGGGGTCCGTCTGTGCCGTAGTAATCTCCTCCGCAAAAATCTGTATCGAACTCGATCGCGCAGATCTGCTCGAAATTGTGGATACGCTGAAGAGAGGTCACCATCAGCCCCGAACCTATCGGCATCACAATCCCCACACGCTGCGGGTAGCGTGTGGCAAAACTAATCGCGGCCATTCCGCCCAAGGAAGTCCCCACCACTGCGTGCAAACGCTGAATTCCCAAGTGATCCAAAAGCTGCACCTGTGAATCCACGATATCGGCCAGCGTAATCCACGGAAAAGCACTGCCATACGGACGTCCGCTGAGTGGATCCACCGAGGCAGGGCCGGTGGACCCGTAGCAACTGCCCAAAAAGTTGGCGCACACCACAAAATAACGGCTGGTATCCAAGGCGCGACCGGGTCCGATAAATTTATCCCACCATCCTACCTGACAATCCTCAGTCCAGCGCCCACCTAGCCCCGGCACCTCAACATTAAATCCGGCAGCGTGTTGACTACCCGAAAGCGCATGGAAGACCAAAATCGCGTTATCTTTAGCGTTATTTAAAACGCCGTAAGTTTCATAGGCTAGAGTGGCACTATTTAACACCCCCCCACGACGCAGTTTGAGCGGAGCATCCTGCGTGGCTATCTCTAAAAAGCGGCTCTGTACTTCTCCTACTCCACTAGACATAACACCCCCTACGCTTGCAGCGCGGCAAAAGCCTGCTCCAGATCTGAAATAATGTCGTCGATATGTTCAATCCCAATTGATAGCCTAATTAGATCAGGAGAGATCCCGCCCAGGCGCTGCTGCTCCGCGCTAAGCTGAGCATGTGTGGTGCTGGCAGGATGAATTGCCAAACTCTTTGCGTCTCCAACATTAGCCACATGACTAAAGAGTTTTAGACTTTCAATCCAGCGCACTCCCGCCTGACGCCCTCCTTTAATGCCGAAAACCACCATTCCCCCAAACCCCCGCTTTAAGTATTTTTGAGCAGTAGCAAACGCGGGGTCAGACTCCAATCCGGGATACCGCACCCAAGCAACCTGGGCATGCGCCTTCAAAAATTCAGCAACCGCCATGGCATTCTGACAGTGCCGCTGCATGCGTAACGGCAGCGTTTCGATTCCCTGCAAAATTATCCACGCGTTATCGGGCGAGAGACAAGCTCCCAGATTACGAAGCGGCACCAACCGCATACGCACTATAAAAGCAAGCTTTGAAAGCTCGCCAAAGTCATGCGCAAAACGCAAGTCATGGTAGCTTGGCTCTGGCTCATTAAAAAGCGGAAAATCTCCCCGGCTCCAATCGAAGCGGCCTGAATCAACTACAACCCCTCCCAGTGCAGAGCCATGCCCTCCTAACCATTTAGTCATGGAGTGCACCACAATCGAAGCGCCGTATTCAATCGGCCTAAGCAGATAGGGCGTCGTAAAAGTTGAATCCACAACCAATGGAACGCCGTGCTCGGCCGCAACCGCGGCAACGCTCTCCAGGTCAATCATATCCAGCGCCGGATTACCAAGAGTTTCAACGTAAATCAGCTTGGTTTTGGGAGTAAGGGCGCGCTTAAAACTATCTAACTGAAGTGGCTCCACAAAATGGGTTTTAATCCCAAACTGCGGCAAGATGTCATTGAACATGGTAAAGCTGCCGCCATATAAATTGGCGGCGGAAACTATTTCGTCTCCGGCGCGACAGATGTTTATGACCGTATTGAAGATCGCGCTCATGCCGGAAGCCAGCACCAACGCCGCCGCGCCCCCCTCCATAGCAGCCACACGTTTTTCGAGCAGATCGTGGGTAGGATTCGTCAGCCGGGTATATATATTTCCAACCTCCTTTACGGCGAAAAGATCGGCGGCATGCGCAGTGCTTTTAAAATGATAGGCTGCCGTACGGTAAACCGGCTGACCGCACGACAAGCTAGATGGATCAAGTTCCTGGCCTGCATGCAGGCAAAGTGTTTCAAGCTTCACAAGCTTCCTCCTTATTACACAAACGCGCCGCCCTCAGCGCAAAACGACGATACTTGATCATAAAACATGAAGCAAAATACGGAACGTGAATTTTTAACGTAACCGTTTAGGTGTGGAATTAATTCTAAACCAGAAACGCTATAACACTGTTTACTACCGGCCCAAGCCGCCAAGCTTCCATGCTGTTGAAAAGTATGCTAATCCATTGCAGTTACGCTTTTTAAAGGCAACCAACGCTATGACAGAAATTTACCACGCCCTCGGTCTCAACATGCATCAGCCCCTTGGCAACTTGATTGAACTTCACAACTCCGAGGAGCGATGGGAAGCTAAGCAAATTCTCTGGGCTTATGACCGCCCAGTGCGCATGTTGGAAGTGCAACGCGATATCGCCAGAATTCACATGTCTTTCTCCGGGACTTTGCTAAAACAACTTGAAGACCCCGGTCTGCGCGAAACTTTTCAGGATGTTATTAATATTGAAGAGCTTTTAAATCAGTACCAAAACTCCAACATCGAATTCGTTGGAACAGGGCTGTATCATCCGGTTTATCCGCTGGTGCCTGCCGCCGATTGGGATGCGCACACTTCCTGGTGGCAAGGACTAGGTCGCCACCTTCTAGGCCGCGATAAATTCCAAGGATTTTGGCCCCCGGAAATGGGGTTTTGCATGGAAATGATCCCCATGCTGAAACGCCATGGCTACCGTTACACGCTTGTAGATTGCTGGTACATTAAGCCCAAGCGCGAAATGCGCTGGGAGGAGCGCCGCTACCGTCCATATATAGCTAGATACGATGGGGCCGAAATCATCGTAGTGCCTAGGGACCGCGAGCTCTCAGACGCCCAGCTCTCCGGCTTGGATCCAGGTTGGTTTCAACACGAGGTGTATGAACGGACCAAATGGTGCGACTTCCCAGCGCTGGTTACTACTTGGACAGATGGCGAGAACGGAGGGTGGTTTCGCACCACCAACTTAGAGAGCAATTTCTGGGGATGCTTCTACGGAGAGCTTTTGAACCGTTTTCGGGCCGGCACTCTGGGGTTTACCCCCATCCATATCAGCGAATACTTGGACCGCTTTCCGCCCCAAGAAGAGGTGGAGATCCACCGCGGAGCTTGGAACACGGGGACGCATTGGGGAGGCGACTTTACCCAATGGACCGGCTCTCTCCTTCAGAAAAAAGGCTGGGATACCATCCGGGATGCAAGCGCCTATTATCAGCGAGTCAAGAACGCCTTCGACCGCCTAAGCCCCTTCGCTGATAATCCTGATGAGATCAAGGATTTAATCGTGCAGGCTTACGACCGCCTGCTAACCGCCGAGACTAGCTGCAACTTTTACTGGGGTAGCCGCTGGGTGCACCGATCCTTCGACGAAGTCGAACAGGTTTATTACCTCCTGGACACCGCCATGAAACAGCTTGAAAGGCGTGCTGAAGGTGTGACAGTCCAGTGACATCGGCCGATTAGCTCCCGGGGGTAAAAACACTATTCGTTCACAAACGGTATCTTTTTAGTCAGGGTGCAAAAAAAATCGACTTGGTGCATATTATGGAGATACTCGTCAGTTAATGTGAAAATCCCGCGTGGGGATACACCCCAAACCTAAGGAAGGGGCGACCAACTTACTGGCGAAAATCCACTAGAGATACGGAAGACTGCCATGACAAATGAAAAAACCGTGTTAGTAGTCGAGGATGATCAAGACACTAGAGACAGCATCTGCACCATGCTGGAAAGCATTGGTTACACACCACTTAGCTTTGACTCGGGCAAAGCGGCTTTAGCCCAGATCCCC
This sequence comes from Deltaproteobacteria bacterium, assembly GCA_012514925.1. GTDB lineage: Bacteria > Bdellovibrionota_C > UBA2361 > UBA2361 > JAAYZI01 > JAAYZI01. The sequence continues at coordinate 8,423 of JAAYZI010000048.1, forward strand.
GGCAAAGCAATTTCGGTGGCGCTTCTGGACATCATGATGCCAGAGATGAACGGCTATGAGGTCCTAGATGCCATCCGCAAGCTCCCCGAATTTGCAACCCTGCCAGTGATTATGGTTACCGCAAAAGATCGAGACAGTGAAATCTTAGAGGGCTACCACTACGGGGCAGACTATTACATCACTAAACCCTTTACCCGCAAACAGCTGGAGTACGGACTCAAACTCTTCTTATCATAAATACTCCATCATGCAGTGCTATGATTGTTCAACCTGAAGATATCATCTTTGAAAAACCGCGGGGGTTCCTGGTCTTAGACGGCGCAAACGGCGCAGGCAAAACCACCCTAATGCATAAGTTGGTCGAACATCTCCGCCGCCAATCCCTACCGGTGCTAGCCACCCGAGAGCCGGGATCTACCAAACTTGGCCAGACGCTGCGCAAGATCCTGCTGGAGTCCGAACCTGATACGGTCGCCCCGTTAACAGAGGTTTTTCTCTTCGCCGCGGATCGCCATAACCACGTCCAAAAGATAATCCAGCCCGCTTTAGCACGCCGCGAAATGGTTATAAGCGACCGCTACTATTACTCTACCGCCGCTTTCCAGGGGTACGATCGCATGCTGGACTTACACGCTGTTAGCACCATCAACAGCCTGGCCATAAACGGCTGCTTACCCGACTTACTGATACTTCTAGACTTGGATCCCGAAGAGGGACTGCGCCGCACCAAACTGCGCGCTGAGTCAGAGGGCAAAGACGGATTTGAAAGCGAGAGTATCGACTTCCACCACCGCTTGCGCCAGGGCTTCATAGAGCTGGCGCGGACCTGCGCTGAACCGGTCTGGGTTGTGGATGCCGAGCAAACTCCCGACTCTATCTGGAGACAAATCCTGCCGATCATAGAGCGCTGGAGCGCGGCTTTCCAAGAGGTCCAAAGGAATTGCGGGGAGGCACCATGAGCTTACCGACCATTGTCGGACATGAAATTCAACGCCGTAGGCTGAAACATCTGCTGCACGCCGGAAAACTCCCCACCGCTTTGATCTTTGCCGGCATCCCAGGTATCGGAAAGGTCTTAGCCGCCAAAGAGCTTATTCGCACGCTCTTTTGCGAACAGCAGGCGCAACCAGAAACAGCTCCTTACGGCGGGTGCGGGTCCTGCCGCAACTGCCAGATTTTTGATGCTGGTAACCAACCAGATTTTTACCTAATCGACTGTTTGGATAAGGAAACTTGGAATATAGAAAGCTTGCGAGGCTTGCTTTACTCCCTTAACTTACGCGCTTTCTCAGGGGCAAGCCGCGTGGTGCTGATCAATAACGCCGAGCACCTCTCACTCCAAGCTGCCAACGCCCTGCTTAAAGCCCTGGAGGAGCCTCGTCCCAGCACTCATTTTTTCCTGGTTACTTCAAACTGCTCGCGCCTACCCCGTACCTTGGTTTCGCGTTGTCAGGTTTGGTTTTTTGATGCCCTAAAGCCCTCTGAGATCGCCCTGATCCTACAATCGCAAACTGATACCTCTGCTGCTCTAAGCGGGCCGATCGAAGAGATCGCTTTTTTAGCGGACGGTACGATGGATAACATCGGCGCAATCTCATCCAATCTAAGTGATTGGCGGGATCTGCAGAAGACGCTTGAGGGTATTTTTAAAGGCGACATCGACACGGCCCAGAGCGCTGCCCTACAGCTTAGCCGTGATCGCGACAGCTTGCGCGACAAACTAAAGCTCATGCGCATTTATGCAAGACAACGTATGCGGGAAACTGAGGATCGCAGCAGACGCTCGCGCTGGGCGGCCTGTGTCGCAAATCTGCTGGAATCCGAACGTTTCATATTCGAACGTAATCTAAACGCCCAATATTTACTCTCCAGTCTTTTTTTAAGCCTGGCCGCCCATCCCGGGCTGGAGACGTTTACCACTCTCACCAACAGTGATACACTCCTAAGTCGGCATTTTGAATAGCAGTTACTTAACCAGACATCTTACCAGGTTTCTTCGTAGGTCGGGTCAGATGCCTAGAGGCGAGTATGTTAGATTTATTTGACACCCATACCCATCTGGACGCGCCTGAGTTTGACCATGATCGCGAGGCGGTAATCGCGCGCGCTCGGGCCGCCGGGGTACGGTACTTTTTGACTGTAGGGGTGGGAGGCGGGTTGGACTCAGCCCGACGTATCCTGCCTATTATTGCAACGCATGATTTCATTTGGGGTAGCGTCGGGGTGCATCCTCACAACGCCGCTATACCGCTGGATATCGAGGCTTTAAACGAGCTGGCCTCCCACCCTAAGATAGTGGCAATCGGGGAGACAGGTTTGGATTTTTTCCACGACCACTGCCCACACGAACGCCAGGAGCTGTGGTTTCGCGCCCAAATAGAGTTGGCGCTTAGGCTGAAAAAACCCCTTATCATTCATTCCCGAAATGCCGGCCCTACTTGCCTGCGGATCTTAAAAGAGATGCACGCCGATCAGATTGGCGGCGTTTTTCACTGCTTCAGCGAAGATCAGAGCTTTGCCGCCGAACTTTTTGAGATTAATTTTCGCCTATCCGTTCCCGGAACGGTGACCTTCAAAAAAGCAGAAACCTTGCGGGAGGTAATAAGGAGCGCGCCCCTGCACCAGATTCTGCTTGAAACCGACGCCCCCTACCTTGCGCCGGTGCCCTACCGCGGCAAACGCTGCGAAAGCGCTTATATGGTGGAAACCGCAAAAATGGTGGCTGATCTCAAAGGCCTCCCCCTTGAGGAGCTTGCCGCTCAAACCAGCGCCAACGCCTTTACCCTTTTCGGTATCAACCCGATACGGGGTGAAAACATTTTAGACGAATGTCGTAGAATGTCGTAGACATCTAACATGTCCCGTGATATGTGCAGCGTGCTATCTTATGGTATCCGTCCACATGAATATTAAATTGGGTGATTACAATATGTTACCAGTGCGGTTATCATAAAAAAACGGTTAGATTTTAATTCCATGCGTGAATGGTTACATTTTTGTTAATTGGAGTTTAAAAAAGTGGAACAGATGAAGGAATCAGTAGTCATCCTCTGCGCGGGCGGACCTGCGCCAGGCATCAATACCGTTGTGGCAACCGTGGCCAAAAAGTTTCTCAACAACGGCTACGAAGTGATCGGGCTGCACGGCGGTTACGGCCCGCTTTTTAAGGAGGAACAAAAAAGCGATTTCCTACGAGTTGATATCCGCATGGCTGACCGTATACATAGCCGCGGCGGCTCGGCGCTTAGGATGAGCCGCTATAAACCCAAGGACGAAGAGTTTAAAACCGAGTTTTTCATCAAACATAATGTTAAACTCCTCGTAACTGTGGGCGGCGACGATACCGCTTCCTCAGCGAACCGGCTATCCAAATTTTTGGCCGCAAACAAACTAGATGTAGCCAATATTCATGTTCCTAAAACTATCGATAATGACTTGCCCCTGCCGGACGGGATTCCTACTTTCGGATATCAAACCGCTAAAGAGGAAGGTACCCGCATTACCTTAACCGTCAGCGAAGACGCGCGGACCACCGGAGTCTGGTTTGTCGTGTCCGCTATGGGACGTGAAGCCGGGCATTTGGCCTTCGGTATCGGCATGGCCAGCCACGCTGCCATGGTTATTGTGCCGGAAATGTTCAATAAAGTGGAGTGCTCGTTTGACCGCATTGTCCGGCTGATGATTTCAAGCATTATTAAGAGGCAGATTTTAGGGCTCGACCACGGCGTCATTATTGTGAGCGAAGGAGTTTTCCACAACCTGGGAGACGCCGAAATCCGTGAGAGCGGCATTCAGTTCACCTTTGATGAACACGGCCATCCGGAGCTTGGTACGATTTCTAAAGGGCAAGTCTTTAACCAACTGCTGCAGAAACGCCTAAAAACTCTGGGCCTTAAGATAAAAAGCCGCCCGGAAGATTTAGGCTACGAGCTTCGCTGCGTGCGGCCGATGGGATACGACCTAACTTACTGCACGTCCCTGGGGACAGGAGTATTCAAGCTCTTTAAGGAGGGAAAGACCGGCTGCATGGTCACCCTGGATAAGAATGAAATGATCGTCCCACTCTACCTTAAAGACGTTGAAGACCCGATCACCGGTAAAGTCAAGCCACGTCTGTTGAATTTAGAGCGCGACCGGGTCTACAACACTCTAAACGGAATCATGCACTACCTAACCCCCTCGGATTACGAAGCCGCGCACAAGTGGCTCCCCAATCCGGAGGAGTATGACTTCGCGCGCATACTGGATTGGTGAATCGGTGAGTAACCGTTTGCATGAATTTTACTTTCTTTGGAGAAAGTGAAGACTCCGCGCCACCGTCAGTCGTCAGCAAAAACGCTAGGCTCTGCTAACCTGGGTTTTTATTAAACCTTGTCACATATACATATCTCGCGCATTGCCTACTAGTTTAATTTGCCAATCTTTTGCGCGAGATATGCATATGCGACAAGGCCGATATTTAGGTCGTACCGGATTGAATGACCTTACGTTTTATATGCGGCTGCCATGTTTACTTTGTAATATTACTTTCTCCGGAGAAAGTGAATTTAATTCCGCGCCATTGCCAGCCATCACCAGAAAGGCTCTGCTAACCTGGGCTCTTATTAAACCTTGTCACGTATACATATCTCGCGCATAGCCTACTAGTTTAATTTGCCAACCCTTTGCGCGAGATATGCATATGCGACAAGGCCGATATTTAGGTCGTACCGGATTGGATGACCTTACGTTTTATGAAGAAATCTAACATTGCCTATATAATTAACATTGCCGAAAGCCCTTAAAAGGTTTTTGAGTATTTCAAACGTCTTACTGGTTTCTGGCTCTTTATTGCCGCTATTAAAAGAAGACAGATCCATTTCATCTGATACTTTACTTGCACACCATCGGACCAGCTGCTAGCATCCCGACCATGGCCGCTTTTCCCGATCACAATCCAGGTTACTTCACTTCTAAGCTTGAAGCCGTACTGGGTTGGGCGCGCAAGTACTCTCTTTTCCCTTACCCGTTCGTCACAGCTTGCTGCGGCATGGAGTACATGTCCCTAAGCTGTGCGCACTACGACACTGACCGCTTTGGTGCAGCTTTACCCCGTTTCTCCCCGCGCCAGTCGGATCTGATGATGGTAGTTGGCACAGTTAATCATAAACTCGCTCCGGTGCTACTGCGCATCTATGAACAGATGACTGAGCCAAAGTGGGTTATGGCTTTTGGGGCCTGTGCCTCTTCAGGAGGATTCTATGATAACTACGCCACCGTCGCCGGTGTAGATAAGATCATTCCAGTCGACGTGTACGTGCCGGGCTGCCCTCCCCGCCCTGAAACCGTGCTAGACGCCCTCCTTCACCTACAAAACAACATCTGCTACTCCCGCCAGCAGATTTGGGCGAAACACGGCGGCAAACAGCCCCACCCCGAACTGCCCCCACTACTTGGAAAACCTGAAGAGTAACCGTTCACGCGTGGAATTAATTTCACTTTCTCCAGAGAAAGTAAAACTCATACAAACAGATACCATCACACAGACAGTGTTAGATTTCTCCATATAAAACGTAAGGCCATCCAATCTGGTACGGCCTAATGTTGGCCTTGTCGCATATGCATATCTCGCGCAAAGGGTTGGTAAATTAAACTAGTGTGGAATGCGCGGGATATGTATATGTGACAAGGTTTAATAAGAGCCCAGGTTAGGAGAGCCTGGCGTTTTTGGTGATGGCTCTTTGGGAAAATTCTTAGCTGACGGCGGCGCGGAATCGTGGGTGGTAAAACTTCACTTTCTCCGGAGAAAGTAATATTCATGTGAACGATTACATATCTGAGATTTAACTGGGGATTTACATGCTCTTCCAGATTTCTTCGCATGTCTCGTTCAGTGCAGCTGGGGAGGTGGTTTTTACGGTGCCTCCAGCGGCTTGAGCTATTTCGGAGATGACCGTTTGCTCCAATCCTTGTCCGGTGATGCCGATTATGGTGAGGTTAAGATCTCGGCGGGTGGCGGTGTTATTAATGGCGCTGGTGAGTAAGGGCAGGTTGGTGCTTGAGTTTCGATCCGGGCCGTCCACCACCACGATTAGATTTTTTCGGAACTTCTTTAAATCTTCCTGGTTAATAAGCTGGATCCCCATATTGACGGCATCATAAAAAGCACTGCCTCCTGCAGCTTCGAGGCTGTTAAGTTTTTGGATAGTTTCCTGGTGTTTGGAAGAAAGGGGGGAGACTTCCTGTGCATTAGTTGAAAAAGAAATTAGAGCTGTCAGGTCTGTGTCTGAAAGCCGACTTATCAGTCCGCCTATACTTTGGCGCGTGATATCGAGCGGGCCGCCTTGCATACTACCAGAGGCATCCACCACAAAAATGATAGCCAGCGGGCGCTGCAGCTTGGGCCAGCTTTCAAGTAGTTTGGCGGTGAATTCGCCGGTGGGAGCGGCGAGCGAGCGTTTAGGAAGGTCAAGGCGTACCCCCAATTCTCGGGTGAGAGGATGGACGGGCGCGACGTCCAGCAGCGCCGGCCTGAAACCCAGCTGCCTTGCTTCCATTTGGGAAGCTGGAGTGCTTAAGAAGTCAGAAAAAAGCTCTAATGCGATTCTGCGGTCAGGGGTGACCCAATCGGCATCGGAGCGGCA
>JAAYZI010000049.1 GCA_012514925.1 Deltaproteobacteria bacterium
GCCAATATTAGGTCGTACCAGATTGGATGACCTTACGTTTTATGAAGAAATCTAACATTGTCTGTGTGATGGTACCCGTCTACTTGAGTATTAGATTTAGGGATTACAGAATATTGTCAGTGTAATTATCAGGGGGGAATCGTAGTCGAAAAGTCATCTTGCCCTAAAAGGGCTGCCCGAAAGCAGGACCAATGCTCTCAGTTTTCCTCTCAATCGCCAGCCACTCCTTCCCTCTTTGCGACTCTACAATCGTCCAATCGTCATTAAACATCTTAAAGAGCGCCTGCTTGATATCTGCTCCCGGTGCCAACTTTTGGCCGAATTTCACCAATTGAGAGATAAAAGGCATCGGCGCAAGAACTTTAAAATGCGTCAGGCGCACCACCAAATTCTGCTCTACGTAAGGATCGTCGGGACGAGATGCCTGCCCATCTTGTAAGCGATAAGTCTCACGCATCACCTCATCAATCGCACTAATCGCACGACTGATTAATACAGGATCTTGTACGCTTCCGAGAAAACCGCGCTCTTCAAGCAAGAAACGGCCCAGATATACCTGTAAACCTTCCGTAGTAAATACGCGTAATGTCGGAACAGGGAAGGATATCTCGGTCATAGCCATGAAGGGCAGCTCAATTGACTTGCGGTTCTTTTCCATTACAAGGTTAACGACAGGCTTGCCACCACACATCTTCCACAGCCCTGCGGCAATGCGGCCCGCAGAGTTAAGCATCCCCACCACCACACGCGCATCCTCTTCATCATGGTAAACCGGTGGTAAACACAAGCTGCGAATCTCAGCTTTTCCCGCTAGACCTAAAAGGGCCTTCTTCACCGCAGTGGAGGTAAACATTTCCTGCCGCATAAAGATACCGCAAGGACCTTCCGCCCAAAACTTTTGATCGTGTCCGTCCCATTCGCACCTGACCATCAGATTCCCCTTTTTGCTGGCCTGGCTGATCTGTGGTAGAAATTCACCGGCACAAGCCGACATCTCCGCACGGGTCATCTCAGACACCAACGCAACATGCAGCCGGCCTACCTTCACGCCACCCGCGCCCAACCACGCAGCCGTGAGGATCGCTTCCGAAATCCAGCGACGAGCCTCCTCTGTACGCAGTATTATCGCTGGAGCTTGCACTTGAAAAGATGGCGCCGATTGGCCCTTCCCACTCCCACCACAAACTTTAAAAACAATCGGCTGTAGAGCACCCCCAAGCAAGTTCTTATAGCTCGGCTCCTCCGACACCTCGATGCCTACGGCCATATGGTCCAATTCTGCCGCCCGCGGCAGATGGATCGAAACGTAGCACCCAACGTTGTTGTCTCCCCTACCTACGCCAGTGCTTAGCTTACCCCCGATTTCCGTTAGAAAAGCCTCTGCCAATTCAAAGTGTGACGCTAACTCCCGACTCCACTGATCCAAAACGGCATCGTCAGCACTAGGCATGAGCCAAATGCTTATGCGAACGGCGCCATTGCAGTCGACCATCACAGAAAACTCATTATCCGCGTCATTCGCCGCCTCAATCAGTCTCGCCGCCGAAGATTTGTCCTGAGACGACGCCCCACTCACAAATACCGGTAGGTCTTCTAAACTCAATTCGCACAGTGGCATATCTTGTGCGCAGAGCCGGATCCTCTCCAACTCCTTACACGCCTGATTTATCACGCCCATCAACAGCCATGACGGTAGCGCTACCACCTGTTTTTCAGATGAGAGACTCAATGATACATGACGCTCCACGCCTTCATTTGCAGAAAACAACCACGCCAGCGTATTGTTCAACTCGCAAGACCCGCTGCTTTCGTGCGGATCGGACAGTTTGTCAAACCAATCAATCAGAGACTCGCAGCACCTAGCCGCAGCCTTACATACCTCATTGATTTCGTTAACCAGATCTTGACCACTCCCGTCGCCACTTTCTTGAGATCCATACCCTTCTATTAAATGCGCTAAATCGGCCCGATTAAAGATATCGCGCAGCTTGACCGCAGTATCTTTCAGCTTATAAGCCTCTTCAGGAATTTCATAGCGCGCCAATATGCGACACATATTATCCCGCTGGATCCCCTCCTTGGAAAGCCTGTCTGGAATGCTCTCTAAGCGACTAAACACTCCCATGACGGTACTCGCCAAGCCAACTACTTCCGTTTGCAATTCCTTAAGCTCAAACGTAATCGCCAATCTGTTGGCTACCTCAAAACACGTAGCCAACATGGTGTGCGTGGTGGTCAGGACGTCTGGAATAAAACTAACATAAACCTTGTCCAGCCAATCCGAAACTCGCTGTGACAGTGTAACTTCGCCCCAGCTCCATAAGGGAGCCGATAGCTGCTGCGACCCGGTATCTAAGGGCGGTGTTCGTCGGTTATGATCAGGATGAGGTAACATACACGAGAGATTGTAGCAGTTACAAAGCACTACTCAACCCTCCCCCAGGACTTATCCGATTTGCTTCATATTATACGTACCCGGTAAGCGGCATCCGGTATCCGATAAGCGTTCAGGTGTAGTGACATATCCAGTAACTGTTTGCATGGATATTACTTTCTCTGGAGAAAGTGAATTTTTACCGCCCTGGCTGAAAACAAAGTTGTGGCCTTAGAGGGGGACTTGTCCCCTCTAAGGGAAAGCTTTGGTGTTAGTGGATTTTGTATAATCAATTCCATACGTAACCGATTACTTGAAACGAATCAGTTGTTTGAGCGTCGGCGTCTAAATACCAACATGGGAACTAAACTGAGTTGTGCTAAGCATAAGAAAAGTCTGAAGAAAGCAAAGAGGGAACGCGAGCCCTGCATCGCTTTTGTACACACCACCAACCTACCGGCGCTTTTTCAGGATTTACAGATTTCTTTGTTGGTCACCACCTATCAAGCCCAACGGGTCATGACCTTCTCCGCCCCCAGCCGTTCAAAGATGTTTATGCTGATGAGGGTCTTCCCGCGTCCTACCGGAGTAGCCATAAAAGAAGACGAACTAGCTCTCTGCTCCATGAACCAGATCTGGTTTTTCCGCCTGGTCACGAACTTGCGTGACGACCAGGGCAAGCTTATGCCCTACGATTATTTCTTGGCTCCGCGCCGCTCGCATGTGACCGGTGACATTGCCGCACACCAGCTAGCCTGGCACAGGGACGAGCTGCTAATTGTTAACACACGCTTCTCCTGCCTCTGCACCTTAGATGAACATTGGTCTTTCGTGCCAGGTTGGAAGCCTCCTTTTATCTCCAGTTATGCCCCAGAAGATCGCTGCCACCTTAACGGTTTTTGTCTGGATGAACATGGGCCAAAGTATGCCACGGCGCTGGGAGCAACCGATCAGCCAGGCGGCTGGCGCGAAAATAAAGCCAGGGGCGGAATCCTTATGGAGGTCCCAAGCGGTGAAATTGTCGCCCATAACCTCTCGATGCCGCACACTCCCATGCTTTATCGCAATCAGCTGTGGGTGTTGGAATCAGGCAGCGGCAGTTTGCTAACAGTCGACCCCAAAAGCGGATTAACCGAATTGGTAGTACGCCTGCCCGGATTTTTGAGAGGCCTGTCATTCTTCGATAAGTACGCCTTTATCGGTCTGTGCCAAATCCGCGAGAAAAGCAACTTCGGCGGGCTGCCGATCGAAGCCATGTTCGATAAATTAAAATGCGCGATTTACGTGGTCGACATCACCACAGGCACCGAAGTGGGCTTGATTGAATTCACCAAAGGAGTCGAGGAGCTTTTTGATATTCAAGTTCTTCCGGGGGTTAAAAACCCGCACATCCTGGGCTTTGAAGAGGAAACGATCAACCAAATTATGGTCATCCCCCCGCAGTTTGTCGGCGCTTGCACACTTGACCATACGGCGAAACAGCTACGCTCTCAGAATTAACCTCGTCTTTCAACGCATCCTGCACCCTGCGCCACACTTCCTGGTCTTTGCAAACAACAAATTCGGGGTAGCGCAAGCCAACCAACTGACTCGGAGGCGGTAAATCATTTCCCCGAAAATCACTAACTACTGCTCCAGCCTCACCGGCAATAAATGCAATCGCGCCACAATCTATAATTGACCCGCTTCTTCCAATCAAAGCGCTGCACTCCCCCAGCAAAATGGAATTAAGGCATAGACAGCCCGTCTCCGGAGTGTAGTCGCAGTTCACATCAGTCACACCAAAATCCTTGCCTAAATGCTGCTTCACCACCGGCATTTCCCATGTAACGATCCACTCCGCATTACCGCTAAGGTCCAGTCTTTCAAAACCGTTTCCACTTAATACTTGAGCGCTGCTTTGAATGGTTACACCCTTCCCTCGCTCGGCTCGAAAGAACTTATCCGCCCTGGGCACGAAACAAGCGGCACCCCAAACTCTATCTTGGTCTGCAATCGTCGCAATCACGTTGAAGCGCGGCAAGTTGTCTCGGAAAAAGCGGGTTCCATCGACAGGGTCTAAATACACGCGCAGATCCGCCTCGGCCGGAAAATACTTCATGTTAAGCGAATGGGCGCATTCTTCACCAAAAAATGATATCTCGGGGAAACGCGCCAAAAGTGCGACTTCAATAAAAGCTTGAATCGACAGGTCTGCATCAGTCAGCGCTTCTGAAAAAGGATCGGACGTACCCTGTTTGGGCGGCTTGTGCTCCACCCTTGCTTGCACCTCGTAAGCATAGCGCCCGGCCCGCACCAAGAAAGGGGCTAAATAATCAAGCACCTCCCCAGTCAATTTGGCTTTCATACCCACACTCCTCTGCATTCAAATAACAAACGCTTAGCGCGATCACGCCTCCATTAAAAATCCGCTCTCATAATAATCGCGGATCCCCTCCTCTATCGTGAACTTCGGCACGAACCCCAGCTTCTCCTGGGCGAGACTCATATCGCACTGAGTGTACTCTTGATAGTTGCCCTCATAGGGATTTGGAATATATTCCGGCGTACGGTTCAGCCCCATGACTTGATTTAAGATCTCAACGAGCCGGTTGAAGGTCGTGCTTTGACCGGAACCGCAATTTACAATGCACGACTCTTTGGCCTGGGTAGCCGCCAGCAAGTTAGCTTGCACCACATCTTTAACGTAGATGTAATCTCTTTTTTGATTCCCATCCCAAAACAAACGCGGGTTACCGCGCCGCATCTGTTGGGCATACTGATAGATCATGGTGGTGCGTTTGCCTTTATGACTTTCGCGCGGCCCATAAACATTGCAGTACCGCAGCCCCACTATTACGAGGTCCTGATGGCGCGCCGCCAACGTGGTGGCGTACTCTTCCATTAATTTTTTAGATTCGGCGTAAGGGGTATTTAAGTCGAAAGGCCCATCCTCCCGGTAGGGCGCCGGATTTCGTCCATAGACCGCCGTCGAAGATGCAAAAACAATGCGTCGGCACCCTTGCGAAATCACATGATCGAAAAGTTTCTGAGAAGACTCATAGTTGGCGCGCATCATTTCGCGCCGATCCAGCACGCGCGTACCATTTATGGCGGCCTGATGAAAGAGCGCATCCAGGGGTGGCAACGCCTCCCAATCAATTCCCAAGAAACCAGGATAAAGGATCTTCCCGCTGAATCCGGGTAAACTCTGCTCGGACTCATTGCCGGTAATCAAAACTTCATGACCTTGCTCTAAAAGCGCCAGCGCTAAATTGGAACCAATTAACCCGGTTCCACCGGTTACCAAGCATCTCATAATCAGACCCCTCAGCTTGAGAAATAAAAAAGGGTGCAATCACATCAAAACCAAGCTCTTGATCTACCACCAACCTGCTTTTTTGTCAAAAGTTTACGGCCTTAAGCGCCCTAACGCTATGCATGGCTCTTCTCTACGGTCACTTGAAGGTGTAACGGTATCCGGTAACCGTCCACGCGTGAAATTGATTAAGCAATTTTCTTTTTTGCCTGGGCGGTAAAATCTCACTTCGGCGCGGAATTAATTTCACTTTCTCCGGAGAAAGTAATATTCATGTGAACTGATAGTGCTTTCACCCCCCCCCTTAAAAAGGGGGGGGGGTGTTTGTAGATTTTGTGTAATCAATTCCGTACGTGAACGCTTACGATTCGTAAAAAAGCAGCAGGATGCCCCATCCTTTCTAAAAACCTGCTGCTTAGTGAACGACTCCCAGATCGAGTTACTATTCTGCCACCTCGCAGAAGTACTCGACCCGTGATGCTTCATCATTGTCGCCCAATAGGGTCAGCGCTTGGCCTTTGCGTTCCCAGATGGAAGCATCGCTCCCAATCCAGAGTGTGGCATCGTCCGTAGGCCACTGATCACGCTGTGCGACACAGAACAGCCTGGGCTTTCGAATCCAGGTTTCCCTCTTCATTGGAGGGACTTTCTTACGAGCCTCCAATGAGGCCGAAAGAAAATTCTTCATCAGACTTCCTGCATTTTTGTCGTAACAGACAAAAATTCCAGTAGGTCTGATCAGCTGGGCGTAATCACCCACTATCCGCTTCTCTTCAGCTCGGGAAAACCCATCTAAGCTGAATACGCGACATCGCGGAATCTGCAATCCGCAGAATCCATTCGACGCGTCGTCATTAAAGGC
>JAAYZI010000050.1 GCA_012514925.1 Deltaproteobacteria bacterium
AGCAACATGGAATTATGATCCAACGACTATCTACCTAGGTTCACCCTCGCCCTTTCGGTAACATTTAATGCGATCCATATCGTACTTGAATTACAAGCTCAGGCATGCACTCTGCAGCAAGCCCTTATGCTATTGCTTCACATAGCGATAACCCGTCTCACTTGTAGGCGATTGGACCGTAAATACAAAAGCCATGGGCTGCTCATCTTCTTTAAAGGATGTATAACGCCAGCGTCGACCTACTTCATCTCCTTCAATCTCTGCATCCTGAAAACCTTTGTAAGACACTACAGAATAATGAACGGCGCAAGCACCGTCAAAGCTGGAGGTCTGAACTACACCGCTTAATCGACTCCCTATCTCCATTTTAAGCCCTTCAAACCTGATACTCTCCAGGCTCACCTTAAGATGACTGTTTCTTAAATTCACATTCTTTGCAACCACGTCAAATCCGATAAGCTCAACCCTACATTTTACAAGTGACAGCCCATCGATCTCTGCTCCCTCCATTATCATTAGCCAAATCTCGTCGTTCCTCCTCTCGCAGTTCTTGAGCTTGTAAATCGGAAAGCGTTTGGCTAGCGCTTTAAAAAAGTTGCTGCCTAGTAAATTCCCATCGGCCAAAACGGTGCCATCAAAAAGCTCGCACAAATGTAAAACGAAGCTCGGATATTTAGGGCCAATAATTACGGACTTAGGCACCTCAAACCAAACTTCGCTGGGAGCGCCGTCGGCGTTCACACCGCTGCAATAACTAATGAAATAATGCTGTGGATTAACCTGTAACAGCTGCAGATCATTCCCTCTAAGCTTGACAGGCCTGTCCGGATAAGGGCGATCAACAATACCCGCAGCAAAACTCACCCACATATCGGCTTCAAGCCTTGGATTTTTAAAGAGAGTCCCCAATTGCTCGCTATATGCAGCCAAATGACCAAGCAAACAGTCGTACGTCTCCACCCGGCTGTCTAACATCTTTTCCGAACCTACATCTCCTATATCGAGTGAATCTTTATAGCTTACCAGAACGTCCGGTAGCTGTAATTTGCTGATAGGAAGCTCAAGTGCCAGCACCATCTGGAAGGTACGCAGCTTCGGCAGTATGATTTTGTGCGTAAGGACTTCTCCCTGACTTGCTAACAGCGAGGTGGCTCCAAGATCGCCCTGAAATAAAGTGCAGTCCCACACCGGAGTAAGCCTACTTACGAGATCTATCAACCTCTTTGTCGACCAAGTTTGAGCCTGAAGGCACGCGGTAGCCGCCGCGCCGGGAACGATACCTCCCAAGATATTCTTGAAGACCTCACCTGTAACCTTATTCGCGTCAAAATCCATCCCTTTCAAACGACCTTCCAAATCCTGTTGATCTTTATATTTCCAGAACACATCGGTAAAATCGACATCTCTTGCATAGCCATGAATACGACAAGATTCCCAGAGAATACTGCCTCGCAAGCTCCCAGAGAGGGAGCTTTGGCAGTCCACTGCTAATTTTAAAATGGAGCTATCCTCACAGTAGAGTGCCAGGTGAGAGCGGGTGCATTTTAGGTTATTTACTTTTAAATCTTTTCCTTGAATCCGAAGGATTGCGTCTTCCACTTCGACATCTGTAATCCGAGCTCCCTGTGTCATGCGCAGCACAGGCGCACTATCAAGGTTAAGCTTGCAACAAGCCAGAAGGGTAAACTCATACAATGCAGCTACATTTTTAAAAAACTTGGTGGAAAACGGAGAGGCACCAGCGGCAAGTTCCGCTTCAAGCACACCCGCGCCCATCTGCATCAACTTGGTTTTAATTTCCGACTCCCAGTCTACCTTGCCGAAAGAAATTGACTGCGTAGCAACCTGAAATTCAACTGTAACGCCCGAGGGACTCGTACTTGGCGCACCGGAGTGTGACCATCTCACTATTACCGTCCGGCGATCCTTAGCCGGAGTAAAAGTAAAGCTAACCGGGAGGATCTGAGCTGGTCCGACAGACGGCATCGCTGCCGAAGTAAGAGATGAATTAGTATCGATGCTTTTTATGGGACCATTCAAATCCATTTTACATCCTTAAACTCACGTAATCGCCGTCTCAAGCCACTTAGGGAAGCGACCTCAGATCTTAACCTCCCGATCAAGACTATTCAAAGCCCTTGATCTGCGCAAAGCTTTTCAACAAAAACTCTTCAAAGCGAAGATCTGCAAAGAGAGTTCCAAGTCGCGTGCTGTAG
This sequence comes from Deltaproteobacteria bacterium, assembly GCA_012514925.1. Lineage (GTDB taxonomy): Bacteria > Bdellovibrionota_C > UBA2361 > UBA2361 > JAAYZI01 > JAAYZI01. The sequence goes on from JAAYZI010000050.1 coordinate 2,217, forward strand.
GCTGCCAGATACTCAAGCAGACAGTCGAAGATCTCAGCTTTGTTCGCAAGCACTCGTTCGGCTATAGGAACTACCCCTGCGCTCTGCGGGTAATCAAAGCTTACTAAAACACCCGGAATCCCCTGAGCCTCAAGTGGTATCTCAAGCTTGGATACATGCCCTCCACACACTCTAGGCAATCGAATCGAAGCTATTTTATAGCTATCAAGCTTCAGAAACTGGGTAGAGCGCAGGTTTCTCTCATCCCAGTTTTGACAATCCCAGATACCGGTAAGAGAATCTACAAGCTGTATCAGCCTTCTTGTCGACCAGGTCTTTACCTGTAAGTCCTTTGAAGACGTGGCGGCCTTGGTTTCTTCCACGATCTTCAAGAAAGCCGGTCCCTCAATTTTATCCGCGCTAACCTTGATACCCCGTAGACTAGTTCGTAGTTCTTCTAGAATCTTCTGCTTCCAAACAGCTCCGATAAAGTTACAATCCATGGCATAACCGTGAATGCTACAGGATTTCGAAAAAACACTTCCACAAACACTGCCTGAGAGACAGCTCTCTTCATCCACTTCCAGCATATCAAAAGCGCAGTTCTCACAGTTAAGCACCAGGTGCGAACGGGTGCACTTAATGTTTTGAACTTCGACCTTTTTGCCTTGGATCAACACAATCGCATCCTCAATGTCTACGTCCTCCAGGCGCGCCATATCGGCCAGGCGCAGCACAGGCGCGCTGCCCAGTGTAATCTTACATCCTTTGACTGCCTCAAACTCGCAAAAAGCAGCGATGTTTCTATAGAAGAGAGTAGATAAGGGGGGAATCCCGTTTGCAATTTCAGCTTCGAACACACCAGCTCCAAGCTGCATCAAGTGCTCTTGCATCCGCTGTTCCCAGTCGCTTTGCGCCAAACTATTTGCATCAACAGGAAGGTAAAACTCTAACAAGGGATCCCGTGAGGGGTCGTACAGATCGACCTCATGATTCCATCTTACCAGTACCCCCCGTAAACGCTCACATGGGATAAGGGCGATATTAGCTGGGAAGGTCCATGTGGAAGTCAGGGCGGGAGTCGACGCCGTTACGAGTTTTGACTGTAAATTGGGGGATTGATTCATACTTTGCCTACAACACCGCCCCTTCTCATCATTTAAATGTACAAGTCCGCAGGCAAGCCAGCCCGCCTTTTCTCACTCTTGTGAGAAAAGGCGGCTAGAAAGCAATCAGCACTATTTACGTTCTTCCTTCGACGGATCACTGGGAGTCTTGCTTAGTCTTACTTACCACACTTCCCGCTCTGGGTAACTTAACTCGCTTTTGTTGATACATTATATCATCCCACAACGCATCAGCGGTATTTTTATCCGTAGTTTTGCCTCTAGCCTGGAGATCCTGCAAGTCTATAGACTGTTGGGGCCCAGCTTTTGCAGCTTCTTCTCTTAATCGTTGAATCTCCTCCTCCAAGGTATTCTTCTTTTGATGCAGGTGTTCATCCAAGAACTGTTTTTGGACCAACACGTCTAAGAGAGCGTCCACAGCCTCTGCACGGTGGGCAAAGCCACTTGGATATACGTCCTTAAGATCTCCAGGGACGTTAGAGTCCTCGATTATGAGCGATCCAGCATGGCGCGAGTTATCGTCCTTAGAGATCTCCAAAGTGCACTTTTGCTCTGATAAAATTTCAAGCCGCATTACCTCGTTAACTTGTTCTTGGATGAGGAGTGGCGAAGTCGGCTGGACTTCATCGATTTTTTCACACTTCCAATCTGTTCTCAGGTGGTCAAAGTACATGTCAAGGTTTTGATCGGAGAAGCGCTGGTTTAAGCGCTCAAAATCCTTGCTAAGAGAATCTATGGTGAGGTCCTCTGCGATTTGTTTAAAGGGATCTTCTGGGACGTGGTCCCAAGAGAATCGCATGCCATCAAGTCGTTCTGCCAGATCGGAGAGGTCCTCACATTCCCAGATAGTATCAGTAAAATCGGCATTAATGGCGTAGCCGTGGATCTGGCAATTGTCTCCGAATGTTGAGCCTTTAAAACTTCCAGAAAGATAGCTGGACTCATCAACTTTAAAACCAGTGGGAGTATCGTTGTCTTCGCAGAACATCCGTAAGTGCGAGTTCTCACATGTCAGGTTGCATATAACGCTATCTGAAGAAACATGAAACCCAACCACTGCATCTTTAATAGTAAAATTGAGGATATGGCCCTGATTTACGCGCAATATAGGAATATCGCTTCCAGAAAGAGTACAATTCCATATCGATGCGAATTCATAATTTGCAGCTATTTTTTGAAAGAACTTGCAAGCAAATGGGGAGTCGTTTTTAGCAATCTCATCTTCTAATGTGTATGCGCCCATCTCAATAAGCTTCTGTTTAACCCCTTCTTCCCAAGCAGGGCCACTAAAATCTGTTGTGTCGGACTCAATAAGGAAGGTGATAGAAGCCCCTTCGCCTGTGAGGGGGTCGTTGTGTGGAGAGACCCAACTGACTTCAACAAACCCTTTACGTCTACGTGGGGGATGAATTTCCAAACTTTGGGGAAACTGATCCCTTGATATAGATAAGTTGTTTAATGCCGCGGTGTCGGAACTTATCTGTGTCGGCTTATTAGGTTGATTTCCTTGTGTAGGGTCCATCTTAAATCTCCTTCTAAATAACGTTGCAAAATCTCTTAGAACCCTTGGTCGTCCAATCTCTTCTGACTAGGTGTCTTGAACGCCTTAAGCTGATTTCTCGCTACGGATTTTACGTTGTCCCAATGATTTTGCAGATCCCCGCCTTTAATCTCAGCGGAGCTAACGCCTAAGTAAACAATCTTGGATTTATGCACCACGCATGCAAAGTCAAAAGTTGGCTTGGCTACCAACCCACTTATTGAACTAGCCTCAACTTGGCAGCCTTTAAAAACGACATTAGTAAGATCTAAGGAGACCTCACTGAAAGCTATTGTGGAGTTTCGAAACTCAGCGTCTTTACCTTTAAAGGTAACACCACATTTAGAGACTTCAACCTCATCAATAAGTGCGTGTTGGGCCAGATGAATTTTTCGGTTTTTGCCCTGCAAGATAACCTTTTGCAACTTGTACACTTCGTACTCCCTTGCCATAAACTTGAAGAAAGCACCGCTTAAATTTAAATTGATGTCCACCTTAGCCCCTAACTGGTCATATAGACCACCCAGCTTCGTTCTTAGACCTTCTGTGCCCTCCGCCACTACTTCTTCAGGCGGGACCTCAAACCAGACCTCGGAATCTTTTAATTCAGTTTCAATCTTGGGCGTGTCATTCCTCCATCTTACGTAGTAGCGTCCATTGTCACTGTAGACCAATATCAACCCTTGTCCACGAAGCTCAAATTCTTCGCCTCGCTTAAGCTTAGGCTCAAAGGGAAAACTCGGAGGGAGGGATGACGAAGAGAGGGAGACCTCTTCTTGTGAAGATTTCATAGTACCCTCTGTTTTCTCTTGCTGACGGAGCTCTGCTTTTAAATCTCTTGTTTCCTCCGTGATTGCGGTTTGGTCATTTCGCCTTACCCGCTGCAGATGCTTTGGCACCTCCAAGTATTCCATATCTTCTGGAAAAAACGGTTTAATTCCAGTAACCTGCTCAAACAGCGCGCGGTCAACACACGTTCCGTTCATTAGCCAAACATAAAAGGGAAGATTGCGCCTTTCAAGCTTTTGTATCTGCATGCGCATTTTTTCCTTATACTCTGCTAGGAACTCCTGCGGAGCGTCTCTAAGAACGGCTGCCCAGAGCGTGTTACGGAGCGCAAGATCGACCAAGAATGTCTGTACTTCTTTCTCGCTTAGCCCCGATAAATCCTCTGGCGGAAGCAGCTTTTGAATCTGTTCCGGCGGGTCATCCGGTCGAATATAACCTTTCGGACCGCACGCCATCTTAAGACGTAAGGCCAAGCCTTTCTTTGCATTCTTCAAATTAAAAAAATACGTCTCCGGACGACACTTACCTCGCTGCTCTAAGATCTCTTCGACTTTTTCCTCGTCTATGTCTTCATAAATACATTTTGCGATCCCCACCCGTCTCTTTTCCAGCTCATCTGGATCGGTGATTGTCTCCTTGGCAGCCTCCCAGAGCCAAGCCTTACGATAAAGATCTCTGATCTGATTTTCATTGCGATCCGTTAGTGGCCACCTTACTAGCGGTCTATCAAAATTTTCAGGATCGTCCTCCCAATAATCATCTCTCTTACAAGCCTCTGCCAGGTTATCAGGACGGTACAATCGTCCCTCCCCACTAAGCTTCTCCAGCAACTGCTCAGTACGGAATTGAAGTATATAATTATCCGCTTTCAAACCCAGTGGCACCCGCACTGGACCGATTACCTCGATGGTGGGGGGGGGAATGTTCTCGTCTATATAGTCAAATAGTTGTTTCAAATACTCGGGGGATTGAAGCTCCCGCTGAACCTTGCTTTTGGGTATAGGATCGTCATCCACTATTTCAAAGTTGGTCTGAAACCCGCGCCACAATTCCAAAGCCTTTTCCGGAGTATCATGCAGTAAACGCTGCCTGATTCGCTCCTTCCAAAGCAGCCCTTCTTCAGTCCTCTCCACCGTGATGGCTTCCTGCCAAATCGTCAATCTGACCTCCATGTCACGAAGCATCGATACGATCTGCTCGTCCGTACAGTTGGGTAGTTCTTCTAAAGGCACACACCAATCGACTGAAATCAGCGATTGATCAAGTGGGTTCTCTGGACCAAAGGTGCAGAGAAGTTCTGTCACTTCCA
>JAAYZI010000051.1 GCA_012514925.1 Deltaproteobacteria bacterium
AATATATAGTTATCACAGAGGCGCACTGACAAAGGGATTTATCGCTGCGCCTCATCATCTCTCGCTTCGGCGAGGTCTTTTCCATCTTAAACTGACTACGCAATTATTTACGTCATAGGGGCAAGCGCTTCACTTAAATAGAACGTAACCGTTCACGTGAATATTACCGCCCAGGCAGAGAACAAAAATTGCGTAATCAATTCCACGCGTGAACGGTTACCTGATACCAGAACTTTACTCAGTAATTTTTACACTTGCATAGGGGGAAGCCGTCAAAAAAAACAACAGGCATAAAAATTGCTAACTAAGCAACCGGACGAACATAAAGAGAGAGCGCGTTGTGATAAAGTGGCTTAATACCCTGGTGTTTTCATGGAGTCTGCTAGTCATAGCTACAGCGTCGGCTGAATCTGTTTCATTGGAGTGGGATGCCCCGACTTTAAACGCTGATGGTACTGTGCTCACCGATCTGGCGGGCTACCTGCTTCGGCAGCAAGGTCCATCCGGCAACACTCTTTTTTTTGAGGTTCCGCTATCAGCTGGTGAAAGTTATGCTGTATCAAATTTAGTCGTCGGCAAGCGCTACAGCTTTGTGGTAGCCGCAATTGATTTTAGTGGCAATCAGAGCGAATGGTCAAACGTTCTTGAGGTGACAGTTCCTGATCCACGCGCTCCGAAACCTACTCCAACTGTAAGTCCTACTCCGGCGCCCACTCCGGGAGGAACACCTGTCGAACGCGCTTTCCTGCTACCGCTAGATTTTGACGGAGATGGTGGTAGTGAACTGGTTTCAGCTTCAAAGGCCACTAAGGAATTTCAGATTTACCTTGCTGGAGAAGCCCCTGCTGAGGGTGGGGTTATTAGCGGTTCTCTTAAAGCAGCTCAGTTTGGAGTTGGCGTTATAAAAGATCAACCTGGCTTAATGCTGATCAAAACCACCCGAGCCAAACTCCGAAAGAGAGGAGCAGGGAGGAGTGCTGGATCAGGCAAACTGCTTTGGCAAGTAATTGATCCTTTCACCGCCAAGGCTCAAAAATGGCTTACATTCGGCAAGCCTGGAGATCTGCCGCTTTACGGATGCAACAGTCAAGGAAGAGCCGTTCCGGCCGTAGTGCGCTTAGCAGCCAGCCCAAGATCAGTTGTCGCCCTGTACTGCGACGGCAAGAACCGCCGTATCCAGCTGCCTTATAGGGTCAAGGAAACGCTGTGCAGCAGCTCTGCCAACAGCACTCTTTACGCGTTGCAACAGAAAAAACGCAAAGCGATAGTTTTTTCTTACGACCTAACGGGGAAACTACTGGCTAAGAATAAGGTGCCTGCAGGCTTGAAAGATCCGCGTCTCTTCGCTCTACCGAGCGGTAGATTGGGTCCTGAAGTTTTAGGGATCACCGGAACCCGTGATAAAGCGCAGGTCGTAGCTCTTTGGAACGATAAAGCTAAAGTATGGAACGAAACCAAGCTGTCGCTTGATGCCAAGCCTGTTAAAGGGCTGGCAGTTGGTATTCAACAGCAAGATTACCGCTGGCTTGCAATATTACAGGCCGATTCCCTGAAAATCGTAAGCTTCGGCGCTACGGTTAATGTCAGGACAGCGGAAGCGGTGATTGTTGATAATAAAGCCACCCTTGCGAATCAGTCATTGAGACTACGTATTCGGTAACCAGATACCGGAATATCCTTTGCGCTTTCAGGTAGTTAGCTCGACTTGTGATAAAGCCCGGTGGTGGATTAGCCAATCAGGCTTTATTTAAAATGGCTTGAGTGGCTAAACTAGTTATGCTATACTTTTTTTATGAAGTCTGATAGCGCCACTAATATAAAGAACAATTTTAGTAGTTACATAGACCGGGTAAAGCGCGGAGAAACGGTGCTTGTCTTAGAGTATGGCCGCCCTGTTGCTCAAATAGTGAAGCCGGAAATCTTCCCAGGAGACGAAACAAATCTTTCTTCATTGGAAAGGGAGGGGATGGTGTCGTTACCGCTTAAACCTCTCGTGTCAGCAGAAGATTTTTTGGCGCAGCGCCCGAAGCTTGGAGTTGGCAAATCTCTTCTATCAACACTTCTACAGGAACGAGAGGAGTCCCTGTGAAGTTTTGGGATACTTCAGCAATTCTCCCGCTCCTTGTTGAAGAATCAGCATCGGCTCAGGTAGACGCTGTTTTCAAGGGCGATGCTTCATTGGTGGTGTGGTGGGGAACTTCGATTGAGTGTGTTTCGGCAGTCGCGCGCCTTGAGCGTGAAGGGAACATAACCGCGGAGGAGGGTGCCGCTATTATCGGGCGGCTTAATCAGATCCGTGAAACGTGGCGCGAGATTCAACCAGGTCAGCGCTTAAAGCAGATTGCAGAGCGCGTTCTTAGGTTGCATCCGTTACGAGCACAGGATGCGCAGCAGTTAGCAGCTTGTCTGATTGCTAATCAGGACCATGCTATGGTTTTTGTCACGCTTGATAAGCGGCTAGCGATGGCGGCTCATAAGGAAGGCGTAACCATTCACGTATGGAATTGATTTCACTTTCTCCAGAGAAAGTAATATTCATGCAACCGGATACCATCACACAGACAGTGTTAGATTTCTTTATAAAACGTAAAGTCATCCAATCTGGTACGA
>JAAYZI010000052.1 GCA_012514925.1 Deltaproteobacteria bacterium
ATAGTAGACTTAGCTTTTGAACAGGTGTTGGCGGAGATCGAACGGCTCGGTGGAATTGCACTTCCCAGCCGCATGGATAAGACACCGTATCGCAAGGCGATCATAAAGAAATTGGTGGAAGAATATGGTTTTCGCGCCTTTGATTTGGCGTACTATCCAGAATCTATTCAATATTTCAAAAAGAATTGGCCCAAGCTCAAATTCCAACTTTTTAACTTTTCAAGTGCAACAGCTTTAGCTCAGGTCGGAAATCGGCACTCACGTGTGAAGATGCAGTTGCCGGGATTTGAGGGCATTAAAGTTTTAGCTGGTCGGGAGAGTGAGTCGGTGGTTTCCTAGGGGTGAGGGGTATTTTCATATGAACGGATACCAAATATCCAGGTTGGTTATTTGATTCTTTTCAAATGGGTGGGTCTGGCACCTCCGGTATTCAGCTTTCTTTTTTTTGGGGGCGGCGATTTTTTTGGTTGTTCGGGTGACGCGGCTATCTGGTGCAGAATCTCTGAAGTGGTGCTTTCAGGCCAAATGACGCTCTCGCCGTTTTCGTTGGTACAGCCCCAGATGGCTTCAAATGGCACAATACAGGTAAAATATCGTCCTCCAAAGAGCAGGTCTGCCGTTATTTGAGTGTTATTCATGTCAAAGTAGCCGCGGAAGTTACGGCTCAGTTTGAGGGTAACAGTAATCTGGCTGGCCAGATGGGGTGGCAGCTGCACGTCTTTGATTTTAGGATTTACGTGTACGAGAACGTGGTCGCCCTCCAAAAAACGGGAGAGTACAGTTTGCTTAGGTTCGGTTATAGGAGCGCGAGGTTTCATGGGCTAATACGTTCTCATTCTTTCTGACTGGTATTTTTACATCAGATTCCGGATCTTGCACAGTACCGGGCTATGGCCAGAGTTAAGCCCTGTGCGGGGTAAGATGAGAGACGCCACCAGTCTTAAGTGTTGCGGTTTTACCCGCATTTTTGAGTAGTTGCCTAGTGCGGCGTCAAGGTAATACTGTTAATGGTGTTACTGATTTAAAAGAGCTTGTTTGTCGCGGCAGTGTGGTGATCGTATCGCCTTAGATTTGAAGGCCAGAGATGCTGGAGGTTGAAAAAGGTTCACTCTTTGCGGGGCGCTACATCGTGGTGCGCTGTATCGGCGCCGGCGGAATGGGCGCAGTGTATCTAGCTCACGACCCCCGTTATCGTAATTTCCCGGTGGCGTTAAAAGTGCTCTATCCGGGTGTCATAAAATCTCGTGAACTTAGGGAGCGTTTTAAAACGGAGATCGTAGCATCCTATCGTATCAGCCACAAAAATATTGTGCGGGCCTACGAGTATTTCGATGAAGAGAATATGCAAGCTTACGCTATGGAGTACATCGAAGGGGTAGACCTGCACCAGCGTATGAAATCCGGCCCAATGAGTTTTGAAGAGGTTGCTGGGCTCTTGCGTCAGGCAGCGGCCGGATTGGAGGCAATTCATTCCGAAGGGATTTTGCACCGTGATTTGAAACCGGAAAATATTATGCTTACCAAGCGCGGCTTGGTCAAAATAGCCGATTTTGGAGTAGCGCGTTTGCGTGATGAGAACGAAAGCATAACCAAAGCCGGCATGATGGTGGGCACGCCGCGCTACTTCGCGCCGGAGTATGTAGAGTTAGGTGAGTGTGATCAACGCGGTGACTTGTTTGCTTTGGGAGTGATTGGTTACGAGCTTTTAGCGGGGAATTCGCCTTTCTCGGTGGAGGAGGACGTTTCCAATATGATGGATCGATTCATACAGCGCGGCCCTTCGCTTTTAGAGGCTAGGCCGGACTGCCCTGTAGAGCTGGCCGCTATTGTTGAGAAAGCGATTGCGCTCTCTTTGGGGAGGCGCTATCAATCGGCGGCGCAGATGCGGCTTGATTTGGAGGCGTTACAGAAGCGTGAACCATTGGTTTACGCCGAGGTCCGTTCAGTGGCTGAAGTCGTCTGCCAGGTCCCAGCAGAAAAGGGTAAGGATAATAGTAAGGCTGAGGAGAAGCAGAAAGCTAAAGTGCAAGAGAACCTCCCTCCGGAAGCGGCCGTTAAAGAGCTGCGCAGGCTGCATACTTCGGTAACTGTAATCAGTTTGTTGGTGATCGCTTTGGCGATAGCTTTGTTGGGAGTTTATCTATATCACCCCCGGCGAGGAACGATTCCCAATCGACCAAGTAACCTGGTGCCGGGTCAGTACCGGGGAATTGTGAATGGATTTGGAGACGATGGTGTAGATCTAAGTTTAGAGGTGGCAGATGGCCGAATTACGGCTGAGTTGGAGCTTCCGGGTTGCAGCAAGAGTGAGCTTTCACCGGAGAACCGCTATATGTGCGGCCAGAAAGCTTACCTAATTCGTTTCAGTATGGCAGATCAGTTCGGCGCAGTAGGAACGATTGAGGACCTGACCGAAAGAACGCGCGGGAGTTGGAGCGTCGCCCGCGAAGAGCCTTGATAACTGCCCCAAAGGCCGTCGCGTCGCGGGGCAAGCCGACCACCACCACCGGTGCTAGTCGTCCTTGGGGGAAAGTGCATCACAAGGATGCTGCGCCGCGGTTCGCTCCTCGCGTGCCTTGGCGCAGCATGAACCTGGTGGAACTATATGAGTTAGCGGAAGCTCCAGCACAACCCGCCGCCTACGCCGAACGAGTGGGTGCGGATTGATCCCACGTACCCGGGATAATCAATATTCGGATCATTCCAATAGTAGCGTAGATCCACAACCATGGAGAGGTTGGGGTTGAAACGCCACTCAAGGCCGGTGCCGGTTTGGATCGCAAAGGTATGGCTGGAACTAACCCCGGGCACATCCGTATTGAGGCGGTTAAAAGCCACGCCGAGGCCCCCCATCAGGAAAATGTCCAAAGGTTTATCAGCCCCCATAAAGCCGTAGCGTACGTTTACCATAAGCGGCTCAGTATTCATGCGGCCCAGGTCGTTCTTTATGCGGAACCTAACCCAGCCCGTTTCTATTTCAGCTGCAAGGTCGGACGAAAGCTGATATCCAACCCGTCCAGCTACGAGGGTTGTGTTATTAATATGATTTGAATTTGGGAAAAATCCCAATACCTCCGGGGCAAAGTAGAAGAAGCTAGAGTCTGACACGTCATAGCTCGGCACACTGCCTCTCTGGGCTTGAGCCTGACTCGTAAAACAAAGGAAAAGGAGCGCGAATGATATCAGTGCTGGTCTCATATAGCCTCCAAAAAAACAATTAGTTAAAAACATTGGTAGCGGGCAAAAAACACGACCGCAATTGATTCAAGCACGTACATAGAGAAACACATAAAGAAAGAGGGGAGCAACCCCCTCTTTCTTAAACTTCTGATAATTTAACTAACTTCTGATAGTTTACTTCTCGCTCTTAATCGCCGCATGTGCCGCCGCTAGGCGCGCGATCGGTACCCTGAAAGGCGAGCAGCTCACGTAGGTAAGTCCGCAGAGGTGACAGAACTCCACCGAGGCGGGATCTCCCCCTTGCTCACCGCAGATGCCAACTTTTAGGTCTTTGTGCGTTGCGCGTCCCTTTTCAACCGCCATCTGAATGAGCTTGCCAACACCGTTTTGATCTATGGTTTGGAAGGGATCCGCTTCAAGCAGTCCGTTCTTCAGGTACTCGCCCAGGAAGCCGCCGATATCATCTCGGCTGAATCCATAGGTCATTTGGGTCAGGTCGTTGGTGCCGAACGAGAAAAAGTCGGCGCACTTGGCCATCTCATCCGCCAGCAGGCAGGCTCTGGGGATTTCGATCATGGTGCCGTATTTAAAGGCAACCTTAACGCCGTGGGCCTTTTCCACTTCAGCATGCACCCGATCCACAATTTTCTTGGTTTCGGTCAGCTCTGTTACAGCGCAAGTCACCGGCACCATAATCTCCGGCTGGACGGCTTTGCCCGCCTTGAGGATCTCAGCCGCCGACTCCAAAACGGCGCGCACCTGCATCTCCGTAACTTCCGGATAGGTGATACCCAGCCGCACACCGCGGTGGCCCATCATGGGGTTGGTCTCGTGCAGCGCCTCGCCGCGATGACGGATGTCGTCCACGGAGATACCGAGCGCCTTGGCCAATTCGGCCTGCTTATCCTCGGTTTGCGGCACGAACTCGTGCAGCGGCGGATCCAGCAAGCGGAATGTGACCGGCAGCCCGTCCATCGCTTCAAGCGTGGCTTTCATATCTTGCTTTACGAAAGGGAAGAGCTCGTCCAAAGCCGCGCGCCTTTCGGCCTCGCTCTTTGAAAGGATCATCTTGCGCAGCAAGAAGAGGGGCTGATTAGCGCCCTTTCCATAGAACATATGCTCCGTGCGAAACAGACCGATGCCTTCAGCGCCGTAGCTGCGGGCAGCTCTGGCATCGTCAGGGGTGTCCGCGTTGGTGCGCACACCCATGGTGCGGAATTTATCAGCCATCTCCATAAAACCCTTAAAGCGTGGGTTCTCGGTGGCGTCCACCATGTTGAGTTCTCCGACGTAGACCCTACCTTTGGTGCCATTTAGGGTGATAAGGTCTCCCTCCCTAAAGGTCTGATCGCCGACTTTCATAGTTTTTTCGGAGAGGTTGAGCTCTATTCCAGCCGCACCTACGATACAGCATTTGCCCCAGCCGCGGGCTACCAAGGCGGCGTGACTGGTCATGCCGCCGCGGGCGGTAAGAATACCGGCAGCTGCGCGCATGCCCTCCACGTCTTCAGGGTTGGTCTCTTCCCGGACTAAGATCACGGTTTCTCCGCGATCAGCCCAGGCCACTGCGTCAGCGGCCGTGAAGACGATCTTGCCGCACGCTCCTCCCGGCCCTGCCGGTAGCCCGGCCACTATCAGCTTAGCCCCTTTTTCGGCGTTAGGGTCGATGATGGGGTGCAGCAGCTCGTCAAGCTGCGCGGGCTCAACTCGAAGCACCGCCGTCTTCTCATCGATCAGCTTCTCCTCAAGCATATCCATCGCCATATTCAGCGCGGCCGTGCCGGTGCGCTTACCGCTTCGGCACTGCAGCATGTAAAGCTTGCCTTCCTGGATCGTAAATTCGATATCCTGCATGTCACGATAGTGCTGCTCTAATTTAGTGCGGATATCGTGCAGCTGTTTGTAGAGTTCCGGCATTCCTGTCTCAAGAGAGGGCAGGTGCTTGTTCTGCTCGTTCTTAGTGGCTTCGTTGATGGGGTTCGGGGTGCGAATGCCGGCCACAACATCTTCACCTTGGGCGTCAACCAGCCATTCGCCGTAGAACTTGTTCTCGCCGGTGGCGGGATTTCTGGAGAAAGCCACTCCGGTGGCCGAGGCCTGCCCCATGTTTCCAAAGACCATGCTCTGCACGTTGCAGGCTGTGCCCCATTCGTGCGGAATGCCTTCGATCTGTCGGTAAGAGACGGCGCGTTTGCCGTTCCAGCTCTTAAAGACCGCGCCGATTGCGCCCCAAAGTTGCTCCTGGGGATCGTCTGGGAACTCCTTCCCGAGCGTCTGTTTGACAGTGGCTTTGAATGTTTCACAAAGGCCGGCCAGGTCATCGGCGTTGAGATCCGAGTCGCTCTTATACCCCTTTTTCTCTTTGAGCTCGTGCATGATGCGATCAAGCTGCACGCGAATACCGACGCCGCCCGCAGGCTCCAAATCCTCTGCCTTTTCCATAACCACATCCGAGTACATCATGATAAGACGTCGGTAAGCGTCCCACACAAAGCGCGGGTTGTTCGTCTTTTTGATCAGTCCGTTTAGGGTTTGGGAAGAGAGACCAACGTTTAGCACTGTCTCCATCATACCCGGCATGGACTTCCTGGCGCCGCTACGGCTTGAGACTAAAAGTGGGTTTTCAGGGTCGCCGTATTTGACGCCCATGGCATCCTCGACTTTTTTAAGCGCCGCAGCAACTTCGGCTTTTAACGGCTCGGGAAATGTGCGGCCTTCTTCAAAGTAGCGCGTACAAAATTCGGTTGTAATCGTAAAACCTGCCGGCACCGGCAATCCAAGTTTGGCCATTTCGGCTAGGTTAGCACCCTTGCCTCCCAAAGTGTTCCTCATGCTGGCATCACCCTCGGTGCCGTTTGGTCCAAAGTAGTAGACGTATTTAGTTGTCATCTTCCGAATCCCCTATAAAGAATACCCCATAAAGAATATAATAGTGCGGGTTAACCAAGAATCAGAGCAGTGCGCCCCCTTGCGGCGGAATCAGTGATTTCCAGACTCCGGCGAAAACCCTCTCCAGCTGCAACGCTGCCGGAGCTTGTGACGGGCATAACTTAGTCGTTGGCTCGACTTAGGTCAAGGGAGAGGCTCGAGGACCGCTCGAATTGCCCTGCGGAGAGGGGGCCTTACAATTTACTGCCTCTGGTTAAGTTCTGCTGAATTTGGCCAGACTAAAGGTCAACATAACCCTTCACACATGGTGCGTGTTGATGTATGCCGTTTAGAGAGTCCTGGTATATGAGTTTTGCCCATGCGTGAACGGTTACCCGATTCGGAATTTAAGCTCGCAATTATTAGCAATTGCGGTCCATTAGACTGTTATACGATTGAGAGAGTGGCGGCGCGTTGGCCGTTATGCGCTCTGTGGAAGCCGGTATGGAATAAGGACTCTACCAGGCGGCGTACGCCCAAGTGGGTGAACCTATTTCGCGCCCCATGGAAGGCTTTGTCGTGGCGCATTAACAGCCGCTTTTATCGGGTTCTATACGCGCGTCAGCAGCGCGCGCTGGTTAGGCATTTGTATGGGAGCGGTGGAGGGGCGCAGATTAAAGAGGTGGAAAGGACCCAGGGGGTCCAAGAGATCTCTGCGGGTGAAATTAATAGCGCTGCCACTCAAGAGCTGCTGCACCGTATTGCCCCGCATGTGCTACTGGTTTCGGGGGGACCTATCCTTAAACCGGAGCTGTACAGCATTCCAACATTAGTGGCGCTGAATGTGCATTACGGCATAGCGCCTGAGTACCGAGGTGAGCAGACTCTTTTTTGGGCTTTCTATAACCGGGATTTTGAAAAAATTGGGGTCACATTGCACTATATTAATGAGAAAGTTGATGGCGGCGCCATTTTAGCTCGCGGATACCCGGCGCTTAATCCGCATGATAATCAAATTACGGTCACGGCTAAATTGGCCAAGTTGGCAAGCAGCATGGTTGTTGAATTTTTGGAGTATTTACAGGTCCATCCAGGGCCGCCGCCGAAAGGGTTGGTTATGGATTCCGCAAGTGGGAAGCTGTATCGCCGCACTGATCGCACTATTTTAAAGGATGCCACCATGCTAATTCGTCACTGTTTGAGGCCATGTACGGTGCCTAGACGAGAGCAAAGGATTGAGCGTTATTTTTGACCTTCTAAAATGCACTAGTCAGTATTTAATCATACAAACAATGTTAGGTTTTATCATATAAAACCCAAACTTTTCTGTGATTTACGTAACAATAAAGCAACATATTGTTATAACCTATAGAAATTTTTTAAAAATTAACAAAAAAGGGTTGACTTTTTTGTTGTTTTGACATACGTATTTAGGTATGGGGAAGAAAGCAAAAATACACCCTGATTGGGCAACAAAATATCGAGAGAAAGGAAAAGAGCTACGTTTTATCAATGGGAGATATTACCTATATAGCTACAGCTATAAGTATGACCCTGAGAGGAAAAGGAGTGTGA
>JAAYZI010000053.1 GCA_012514925.1 Deltaproteobacteria bacterium
GAGGCTTTCCGCCGACGTTTTTACGTGCCGAGCAATATTACGGTAGCAGTTGTGGGGGATCTGGTGCGCGCCAGGGAGTTACCTATTTTGGAGAGGTATTTTGGACGTATTCCGCCAGGGCCGCCGGCGCCGCGCGTGCAACAGATAGAGCCGCTTCAGCAGGGTGAGCGTCAGGTTGTGGTAAATAGGAAGTCCGCTCCTCAGATTTTAATCGCTTATCACAAGCCGGTCTTTCCACATCCTGATGACGCGCCCCTTAGTTTGTTAGCCGAGATCCTGAGTCAGGGCAGAACTTCGCGCCTTTACCAGGAGTTAATTAAAAAGCGCAGGGTGGTCGTTTCGCTCGACAGTTTTGAAGCTCCTGGCGTGGCTTATCCCAATCTTTTGGTGTTTGGTTTTAAGCCTAGAAAACCGCACACTAATCAGGAGGTGCTGCAGAGCTTTGATGCTGTTTTAGCAGGATTGCAGAGTAAGCCAGTAAGCGCTCAGGAGCTGTCGATTGCCAAGCGTAAGATTATGATGTCTTACCTAAAGGAGTTGAAGTCCAATCTCAGCTTGGCGCGCGATCTGGCCAGGGCCCAGGCAGAGTACGGAGATTGGCGCGCGCTTACGCGTTGGTATGAGCAGATGCTTGAGGTTAACTTAGCGGATGTGCAACGTGTGGCTAAACAGTATCTGCGCCCTGAAACGCGCACGGTAGCGCGTTTGGAGCAAGAATCATGATTTGTCTAATCCGTCCATGGCGTCATTTATCGAGAATGAAAGATCGAGAATAACTGTGTCGCAAAATGTGACTGAGTCTGAGGTTTATGTGAAGAGTCAATATGAGGGGTCAGAATGGTTTTGATTAAGAGGGTAGGGTCGACGTTTCAGTTATCGAACAGTCATTGGTTGTTGTATCTGATCTTGATTTCCTTGATTTTTGGTGTGTCGGGTTGCGCTCCACGAAAACCATCGGCTTTGTTGGCCCATAAACCTTTGCCGGCAGAGTACGAGCCCACTCAGCCCGAAGTTTGGAGTTTGCCAAACGGCTTAAGCGTGATCTTTACGCCAGACCCGGAGCTGCCTTTGGTGCGTGGCACCCTGTATTTTAGAGGAGGTTCTCTTTGGGAGGAGCCGTCACAGGCTGGAGCCATTTCTGCTATGGGTGCCCAGATGCGAGATGGGGGCGTGGGTGCTTTAAGCGCGGATGAGCTGGATCGAGAGCTGGAGCATTTAGCGGCTTATTTGGACAGCTCTGTTGGGGGTGAGTATGGGTCGGTTGAGTTTTCATGTCTTAGCTCAGATATAGATAGAGTTTTCGGTTTACTCTCAGACACCGTGCTTGAGCCGCGTTTTGAGCCGCAGCGTTTGGAGCTATGGCGCGCTAAGACGCTTGAATCGATCAGGCGACGTAAGGATACGCCCTATGTTCCAGCGCGAATAGCTTTCGGTCAGCTGCTTTTTGATGAAACGCCCTATGGCAGGGTTCTAAGCAGCGAGCAGGTTAAGCGTATCACACGTCTTGATCTTTTAAGGGCACATCGGCGCATGGTTCGTCCAGATGGTGCGGTTTTGGCGGTTAGTGGTGATATTTCAAGGGCGAAGCTTGAGCATCTGGTGGTGCAGCACTTAAATGATTGGCAACCTCGTTCTGTCAAGCTGCCTGCTCCGCCCGAAGTGTCATTTAAGCCTCGGCCTGGAATTTACTTTATTGAAATGCCCTTTGAACAGGCTACGATCATCATGGGTCATCAGGGTGTAAAGAGGTTAAGCGAGGATCACATCGCCATTAAGGTCTTTAATGAGATCTTTAGCGGCAGCATGCTGAGCGCTCGGCTCATCAGCCGGATTCGGGTGCAGCTTGGATTGGCTTACTCGGCTTGGGGCGGAATTATACCAGGTGTGGTTCGTGGCGAAAACGTAGTGCAGCTGCAGACCAAGGCACCCTCCGCTGGTAAGGCGATTGAGGAAGGGCTGATGGTTTTAGTCGATCTGCAGAGTCAAGATGTTTCCGAGCAGGAGTTGGAGCAAGCTAAACAGTCGATCCAAAATTCGTTTGTATTTGAGTTCGATTCATCCGAAAAGCTTGTGAGCCGTAAAGCAGCGTTGCACCTTTTGGAGTATCCTCAAGATTATGATGCAAGCTTCATTCCCCAGGTGCTGGCCGTGAGCGCTCACGATATTAAAACTGTGGCGAAGCGTAGATGGAGCATCCCTGAGATGGTCATTGTTGTTGTTGGAAACAAAGAGTCGTACGAATCTATTGAGGAGATGAGAGGGCGTCCTGACAGTGTTCTGTATAACCTTCCGATCCAGCGGCTCGGTTTTAAGGAGGCACTGGTCTGGCGGTAACTACCTGATAATTCTTACAAATACGGCGAGGGGTCTGCTTAAGGGGGTGTCTTTGTTGGCGCGCTAATTGCTTCCTAAGAGAGCTAAAAGAGTTACTGTCGCCCTCTGCTTTTTCTTGGTTATAATGGCCGGGTGTGCTCACACTGTGCTGGTTATGAGAATTAGATTTTTTACGTTATTGGTGGCTTTATCGGCGGTAGCTTGCGCTAAGCCTGTGCCTGGGCCTGATAAGCAAGGTCAGGGGTTGTTATCTGGCGCAGTCACCGGCGCTGGTGCTGGGGCTGTTACGGGTTTTCAGACAGGAGCAGGGACGGGTCCCGGTGCGGCGGTTGGTGCTGGAATCGGGGCGGTCGCTGGAGCCATGCAAGGGTTGATTAAAGATCAAGTTGAAGACCATATGCTGAGTATGGCTGCAGCCACACGGGAGGAGCGGGAAATTGCCGTGGCGCATGAGATTCTAGCGGATCATTATCGGCGTCGTATGGAGCTTCACCCTACCCGCGATATTTATCCGGCGGAATTTTTCTTCTGTGGGGATTCTTTTAAGTTAAAACCCTCCGCCAAGGGATTGGTGCGCGAGATTGTGCAACTGAATCGAGAACGTTACGCCTGGTCCCGTTTGGTAATTGCTACTTATGTCAAGTCTAACGACCCGCAATCGGTTTTTGCGCATCATTTGGCCGAGAGAAGAGCACGTGAGCTTGGAGACCAGTTTGTTAGGGCCGGGATGGACCCTCGTCGTATCGAGACGCGCGCACTGGTGGTTGATCAGCCCGTTTTGATCGATCCGATTGATGCGCCGGAACGTTACAGTCAAGCGGTGGAGCTGGTGCCCGTGGATCGTTAGTTTTAGGCGAGTTTTTGCATGAGTACAGAGCGGCAACCGGTTTTGTTGATGGAGGTGGAAGATAGCGTCATTAAGGACGTCATCTGTTCGTTAGGATTGGTTGATATCTCAGTGGTGTCTTCTTTTGATGTGGACCAAGCTAAGCGGATGGCTCTGGAGGCTAAACCTAATTTGGTACTGGCAAGGGCGCGTATCAGCGGCGACGAGCAGGCCGGGGTAAATCTTGCTAGGGAGCTAGCTGGGGAAGGGTTGCGATTTCCAGTGGTGGCGCTGTATCGCCAGGGTGAAAAAGGTTTAATCGAGGGGCATCA
>JAAYZI010000054.1 GCA_012514925.1 Deltaproteobacteria bacterium
ATCAGGCGGGGTTAAAAAAGACAAAGAAGAAGATCGGAAGCTTGATTTTGGAGGCGGTGCTGTACCGCCGCGATCTGAAGGTCTCGCTACGCGCCCAGGCCAAGATGCTGGGACAGGCGTTTGTGTATCTTGGGTACGCTCTCCCGCCGCTTCTGATCTTAACGATTCCTTGTTTGGTTATTCTGGCTCAGTTGAATCTGCGCTACAACGCCAGGGGGCTTGAACCCGGCGAAAGAGCGCTGCTTACTTTACAGCTCGACAAGCCGGTGGACTTGCGGGGGCTTACTCTTCAGACTTCGCCGGGTCTTAGCGCTACTCCTCCTGTTAGAGACACCGAGGGGAATCGGGTTTTTTGGCGCATAGAGCCTACAAGCGCTGGGCTTCAGAACGTCAAGGTTGGGTTTATGGATGGCAGCGGGGTTTTCACTAAAGAAGTTTATGACAGCGATTTTAGGGGAAAACTTTCCGCGGGCAGGTACAAGTCTTGGTGGGAGAGTTTCTTTTACCCTGGAGATGCTCCGTTTCCGAAAGATTGCGCCTTCTCAGAATTTTACATTCGTTATCCGGAGATCAATCAGCGCTTGCTTGGGGTTAGCATGCATTGGCTGGTAATTTTTCTGATTGTGTCTATACTATCTGGTCTTGTAGCGGCCAAGTTGTTTAAGATTGAGATCTAGTTCGGCCTGGTAGGCTGCGCGCAGCGCTTATTAAACCCGTGAGTGGAGTATCATGAAGAATAATTTTCTCTTTATAGTTTTTGATAGTTGTCGTTTTGATTCCTTTCAGCGCGCGCGCACTCCGAATATCTCAAAGCTTGGGGAAGTAGAACGGCGCTACGCATACGCCAGTTGGACGGTGCCTTCACATGCGGTCTATTTGATGGGGGTCAGCCCGCATACCAATCCGCGTGGAGTGTTTGCGTCGGAGGTGTATAAGAAAGATTTTGCAAACTGGTCGCAGCGTTTAAACATTCCTGATATTTCATTTCGTGGTTTTGTGCCGCAGCTCTCTTTGCCGTATTACTTAAAGCAGCATGGCTATAAAACTAACGCGCTTGTTTCTCTGCCGGTGCTCAATCAAACTACCATTTTAAATGAGCACTTTGATCGCTATGAGCTGATGCAGAGTCATAACGATTTTAGCGCCATGATTGATACTTTGAAGTTCTATCCGGACCAGCCTTCGTTTTATCTGTTAAATATTGGCGAGACGCACTACCCCTACACTGTGCCGGGGGAGAAGGCGGACGACCTGCCGGTTATTCACGGTGTGCACGGTGTTTTTAAGCATATGGATGAGGGTCCGCAAGATTCCTTGCGGACTAAGAGCGGCGCTCAGGTTAGCGCCGAGGAGTTCTTCCATATGGATCGTATGCGTGCCTTGCACGATAAGCAGACTTGTAACGTCGAGTATCTGGATGGGTTGTTCGAGAAGCTTTATGAGGTGGTGCCGGCCAATACGCATATTCTGGTCACTGCCGACCACGGCGAGCTTTTCGGAGAGGAGGGCTTCTTCGGTCATGGGCCGATTGTTCACGAGAAGGTCTTTGAGGTGTTTTTCGTCGAGGGCTTACGGCCCTAATCGTTTGGTAAATTGTTAGGTGAATGTTTGGTATGACAGAACAGCTTTTTCGATACGAGACCAGCGGCCTTTGGTTAAAGGGTAATGTTCATATGCACAGCACTGCCTCGGATGGCGGGAAGAGTGTATCCGAGTTGGCGGAGCTTTATGGAGAGGCAGGATATGATTTCTTGTGTTTGACAGATCATTGGGTCGCAGGGCGCACGGATTTAGGGGGGTCCACAGGGCCGCTTATCTTAGGCGGTGTTGAGTTGCATGGGTACGACCGTCAGGGGTTTTTTTATCATGTTGTTTGTATCGGGGATTTTGAGGGGATCGCCGTCGGGATGGATTTTGAAGAGGCGCTTAAGACAGCGCGTTCACAGGGCGGAATCTTAATATTGGCTCATCCGCACTGGACCGGGAACACATATGAGCAAGCTAAACGCCATGGTTTTGATGGGGTTGAGATTTACAACGCGATTGCGCATTGGATGAACGGTAAGTGCTGTGGTCTCGGCTATTGGGATGCTATGCTTGAGGATTTTCCCGATGTCTCAGGTTTTGCAGTCGATGATACTCACCTTAGAAGCGATGGTCAGATCTGGAAGAGTGGCTGGGTGTGGGTAAATGTCAAAGAGCGCACCCCGGCTGCTATTATAGCCGCCCTTCGCAAAGGAAATTTTTGCGCAAGCACTGGTCCCCAGATTTTATCTCTGGAAGTAAACGCTGAGAAGTTGCATGTGCGAAGCACCGCTGTAAAGTTTGCGCGTATAGTAGGGGAGAAGTACGCAGGCCGATCAATTCTTCCAAATGAGATCCTTTCGGATAAGCAGGATGCGTTTACGGAGTTTGAACTGACGCTACCCGAAGAGTACGATTACCTGCGCCTTGAAATAGAAGACGCCCACGGCGGCCGCGCTTGGACAAACACGCTCTTTACAAAGTGTATCCCGTAACCGCGCTTACGTGAATTTTACTTTCTCTGGAGAAAGTGAAGTTTTATCGCCCACGATTCCGCGCCACTGCCAGCCACCGCCAGCCATCACCAGAAAGGCTCTGCTAACCTGGGCTCTTATTAAACCTTGTCACATATACATATCTCGCGCGTAGCCTACTAGTTTAATTTGCCAATCCTTTGCGCGAGATATGTATATGCGACAAGGCCAATATTAGGTCGTACCAGATTGGATGAC
>JAAYZI010000055.1 GCA_012514925.1 Deltaproteobacteria bacterium
AAAGAGTGTATCGTCAAATCAGCTCCATCACTTTAGCTCTCTTATATTCCGCACTGTTCCACAGAGGGGCCACATCTTAATGGGACGTAATAAGGACCCGTGGCCATCCAGGACGCCGTAACTACCTGAATCTGCATGGTTAATTAGAGCTTTCACGGAAAGTCCTTTAAAAATAGATAGATGCCCTTCTATTGGGATGAGAATTACACTTCTCGTGAAGTAGGAGCAAATGAGAGCGACTGATTGGGCAAAACCTTTGCAAATGAGTATGATTTCGTCCCTGTTGGATATGCCCCACTTTTTTTATTTGTGAGTTAATGCGCCTATCACCTTTATATATTGTGGATCTCTGGCTGCCCGCTTTCTACGCGCTAAGGTGGTGGTCTTTGACGTTACTGCTTCTCTGGGTGTGTACAGGTTTAAACCTTATGGCGGAGCCCTGTTCCAACCCGGACCTTCCTGAAGAGATGCAGGTCCGTTCCATCGCGGTTGAGATTCTGCCCATCTTCGGCGAAAAGAAACTAGGTTGGCCTTATTCCATGGCTGAACAGTTAAAGTTCTCCACCAAAGAACGGGCCGTTAGACAACATCTGCTTTTTAAGGAGGGAGATTACGTTTCTCAGTTTGTTATAGATGAGAGCGCGCGCATCTTACGCTCCCAGAAATATCTAAGAGGCGCGCGCATTGAGACCGTGCGGGACGGCCACTGTGTTGATGTAAAGGTTACCGTTCAGGACACTTGGAGCATGATTCCTCAGATCACTTACTCTTTCGGCGGAGGCCACGAGCATAAAGCCTTAGGGATTGAAGAGAGTAATCTGCTGGGTTTAGGCAAACGCGTCGAGTTACTTTACGATGACAATATTGGGCGAAAATCGGTGGAAGCCGTCTGGCACGACCCCCATGTTTGGAATAGCGATTTACAGCTTATTGCCGGGTTTTTTGACCGCAATGATGGCGAGATCTTTATCTCTGATTTCGGCAAGCCGTTTCGTAGCCTTGTGGATGAATACGCTTGGGGCTACAGCGGTTACCAGGGCCGCACGGTGGGCAGACTTTTTAGAGATGGAACCGAGAACTATATATTTAGGCGTAGCGACAGCACTTACTCGCTAAACTACGCCATCGCGGCGGGACCGGCTCAGAGCGCGCGTCGCCGCTATAGCATTGGATACCGCTACAACCGTAATCTGTTCTCCAAGGCGCGCCCGAACGACTATGAAGATCTAGACCTTAACCCGGCGGATATGGACCGCGGTCCCGGTCTACTCCCCGAAGACCGTAAATATAGCGGGCCTCAAGTCGGTTATAGCAGTAACCATCCACGCTTTGTTTCGATGAATTATATTGACCGTTTTGAGCGGGTGCAGGATTTTAACATTGGGGAAACCTTTGATTTTACTACAAATTTAGCCCCTAAGTTCCTCAATTCCTATCGTGACACGCTTCTTTTTTCCGTTAATAAAAGCGTCGGCTGGGATTTTGGTTCGACCGCCTTCCTAAATGCAGAGGCCGGCGCCGCCTCTCGTCTGGATCCTGATGGCTTTTCCAACACCCTCGTTCGCGCTGAAATTAAACACTATGATGTGCTCGGGCAACAATTCTGGGGAGACTTGTCCTTGGGGCGTCACACCCTCGCCTTCTCCTACTACATCGATTATGGAGATGATCTGGACCGTGACCGCCAGTTTTTAGTGGGCGGAAACAATGCACTTCGTGGTTACGATGTAGCCGCATTTTCCGGCGACAAGCGTACCGCGCTTAACATCGAAGACCGTGTGCATCTTATGGATGATGTGTTTAAACTTTTTAGTTTAGGTGGCGCTCTTTTTGCGGATGTCGGCGGTGCCACCAATGAAAGCCTGGGTAAGCTTTTCTCTGACCAACTCTATGCGAATGTGGGCATCGGGCTCCGGTTCGCATTTCCACGAGTTTCAGGTTCTCGTGTCTTGAGGATAGACTGCGCCTTTCCGCTAAGAACCGGTCCAGATGGCACAGAGGCCGGCGATTTAAGAGTTCTCTTTTCAGGCGGACAGTTGTTTGGCTCAACCCTTCGCAGCCAGTTGATGGGGGCCGAAAACGCTAATGTAGGAGTAGGATTTGACCGTTAGCCCCCTGTGCAAGCCCCAAATTTTATTTCTAACACCTTTTTAAAACGAGCCTAGAGAGAACGATAAGAGG
This sequence comes from Deltaproteobacteria bacterium, assembly GCA_012514925.1. Lineage (GTDB taxonomy): Bacteria > Bdellovibrionota_C > UBA2361 > UBA2361 > JAAYZI01 > JAAYZI01. Next base: position 2,182 of record JAAYZI010000055.1, read on the forward strand.
ACGCCAAGTTCAAAAAAAACCCCCATGGCATACGCAACGGGGGTCTGAGAACACTATCATTCTATTCCGGGAGCATGCTTTAGAACTCGGCGAGTCCCCTGCCCCGGAAAAATGTTAGCTACTTCTTAGCGGCCTTTTTTTTCGTGGCAGCTTTCTTAGGGGCCGCCTTCTTAACAGCTTTCTTCGGAGCTGCTTTTTTCTTCGTAGCAGCTTTCTTCGGGGCCGCCTTCTTAACAGTAGCTTTCTTCTTCGTTGTAGCCATGACTATTTATCTCCACAAATGACGTAAAGGTTGGTTAAAAAGCATCCCGTCTTAATCGCTGCGCACCCAAGCTTTAGCTGACTGCGCGAATCAAAAAACGATCACGAGACGGCTTCTACCTCTACGTTTTTTAATGAAGTAAGAATGAGAGCATGCGAAGCAGTTCACAATTGCTATCTTCAAACTTCAAAACCACACGAGGCGCATATTGCCATCCTTGTATATCGATTAGCAATACGCAATCTCGCATCTCAAAGGTAGATGCTCTGAAGCTCAATCGGGTCACATTATTTTCTACCAAGGGGTACGAACGAGGGGCACGGACAATTTGGGCTGACAGGGTTTCTAATTTTTGGAGTGTGGTGAGATCCTGTGGTCGGGTCTGTTGGACCAAGTTGGCGTAAGTTTAAAAAGAGAAAGATCGATCACGATTCTCCCTTTTAGGAATTTTTAAAAGCTTCGGCGGCACCTGATGTCAGGCGCTTTTCTCTTTTAATTATAACAGGTTAGCCCGGTTAGCGCTAAACTTTAACCGTATTAAAGATCAGCCGAGTATGACAATCAATCACAATCAAGAATGGGTCAGGAGAAGCTTGCAAGGTATCCCCTGCGGCGGTCACTTGAGAGTGTAAATCAGTGCCCAGAATTGCCACAAAGCTTCTAGCGGCTAGGAGACCACACTTATTTAGCTTTGTAACTGGTATTGACCTAAGAACTCCGATATACGTAGAGTCTTTGGAGGTGGAGGGAGGGTCGGCAGGTCTTATTTTTGACTATCTCCACCTTAATCTCCCAAAGCGTGATGTTTATTTTGCCGTAAATGGATGTTAAATGCCCCATAATAAGAAGACAGTTCAAAAGGAATCACGAGATCTGGCTGCTGAGTGGGAGATTTCTCGCAAATATTCTGGCCTGTACGGTTCCATTCCTAGCTCTTTTGGGAGTCTGATTAGAGGACTGCACATTGACCAAGCCAAGAATCAGGAGCTGTCCTTCGCCAGTAAATGGCAGATGAACCGCCTCCTTCGCAGTGACAGCATGAAGGCCGCATATTATTTTGCGCTGCGCACTTATAGAAAGGATATGTTTGCCGGCACAAAGCCCCTAACCATCGCTAATCTGGCGGTAGCTCTAAAACCCCAAGACTTGGCGGCACTCTTGGCAGTGCTGTATCTCTTCCGCAGGGCGCGGCATATGTTGGACCCAAACGAATGGAAATTCACAGCGCCTTTAATCCATACGCGCGCTGATTTGGGCGGGCAGATTGGCGTGATGATGGAAAATGTTGGACTGGGGTTCGGCTTACTAGCCGGGGTAATGCGTTACCTCGGGATGCTCGCTTTTATTGTCCACGACAAGTCCGGCTTTGGTGAGTACCGCCGCAAATTAAAAATATCCAACAAGGCTTATGATCTGCGAGCGGAACGGGAACGTTGGGGATGCTCGCACGTTCAGATCTGTTCTAACCTTATGGTAAGTATTGGTCTTTGCAGCGACACGGTGGAATCTGTGCGCAGAGGGTTCGAAATGAAAGAATTAAATGTAAATTCGGCTCGTACTAAGTCCTACGCCGTACGGGTCACCGAGCTCTGGATAGATTCTTTGATTTTAAATTTAAGTCCTCCAAAGGCTCCAAGCAGCGGTTTTTATGATCTATCCCAGGAAGACTTAAGCAACTTATTGGAGGAGGCTAAAAAGAG
>JAAYZI010000056.1 GCA_012514925.1 Deltaproteobacteria bacterium
AACCAGCCTCATCCCAAACCTTCCGAGCCAACTCTTTTCCACATGCCCCCTGATAGAGTCAACCACCAGCTCGGCGCTACCTTCAATCGTCTTTAGCACGATATTTCCGATAAACCCGTCGCATACCACCACATCGGCGGCATTACGCACAACATCACGCCCTTCCACATAACCGATGAAATTAAGATCGTCGATTTCAGATAGAATCATGGCGGCCGAGCGGATAATGTCGTTGCCTTTGGCAAGTTCCGTACCGTTGGAAAGCAGCGCCACCCGCGGACTCTCGCAAGGGATTGCGGAACGCGCATAGAAGCTTCCCATTAACGCAAACTGCACAAGTTGATAGGCGTGGCAGTCAATATTTGCCCCGGAATCCAATAAAATCGTGGGTGGCAAGTTGCCCGCGCGTGGCACTAATGAAGCGATGGCAGGGCGGGCAATACCCGAAATGGTGCCTGAAATAAAAAGGCCAGCCGCCATCATAGCCCCGGTATTACCCGGACTGACCACTCCACAGGCGTGACCGTCTCTAACCAGTTCAAACGCAATTCCAATCGAGGCCTGCGGCTTTAAACGAATTGCTTTGGCCGGAGACTCATCCATACTGATAGCTTGCGAGGCGTGCCGCACCTGCACGCCCTTATCGGACTGCGCTCCCAATCGAATTAGGTGAGAGCGAATCTCTTTTTCATCTCCAACTAGGATTGAGGGGATCCCAAGCTTGCGGGAAGCGTCGACAGCTCCTTCCACTACCACTCCGGCGCCGTAATCACCTCCCATGGCATCAAGGGCAACTGGAAGCGGACGGGGCAATGTCACAGACCCGTTCATGACCTAACTCTTAAAAAAAGCTCAAAACCATACGGCGCCCAGTCTAAGCAGAGCTGGTAGTAGCGTCAATGCACCGGTCTAATCAGTCTAATTCAGCTTACTTCAGCTTATTTCAGCCTATTCCTTGCTTTTACTTTTGACCGCTATGACCTTACGGCCGCGGTAATGCCCACACGCCGCGCAAGCACGGTGCCTAAGCACCGGCTCACCACATTCGGGACAAATAATCGCATAGGTGCGCTGCAGCCCATCATGCGAGCGACGCATCCTTGTTTTTGAACTAGATGTACGTTTCTTCGGGACAGCCATATGGCACCTGAAAATTATATCTAACCACTTGTAATTATTGGTGTTACAAATCGGACCCAATTAAGTTATGCCTTAAAGAGCGCACTGCTGGGACCGACCCGTCCAACCCTGCGCCAGCATAGCACAGCCTTCAAATAATTCTCAAGGGGAGCTGCCTTAACCCAGCAAGCACACCCTAGCCCGACTGTTTCACCAAGTTAAAACGGGATGTCGTCCTCGTCGAAGGACGTTTCAACCGGAGAAGGTTCCTCCAGACTGTCCGCACTCTGCAATGATTCAAGAACTTCATTGCCAGCAGCGGCTTGGGTCTGAACAGGCGCATCTGTCGCGGCATTTGCAGTCTCTTTTGTCCCCACAAATTGAATTGTGTTAGCCACAATCTCGGTGGTGTAGCGATCCCGCCCTTCCTTATCCTGCCACTTGTTCGTGCGGATCTTACCTTCCACGTACACCTGACGTCCCTTTTTTAAATAGGAATTGCAAAATTCCGCGGTCTTATTAAAGGTGACGATGCGATGCCACTCGGTATGATCCACCCAATTCCCCGAAGGATCCTTGCGTCTCTCCCCGGTAGCTAGGCTGAAGTTGCAAACGGCAACTCGATCCGGAGTGTACCGCATCTCCGGATCCCTTCCCAAATTTCCAATCAGAATCACTTTATTTACGCCCATAATATCGCTCATCAATAATAAACTGTACCAGTCAGTATTCAATATGATTCCCTACCCCTTTATATATAAAGGAGTAGAGGGATTTATATGGAAGAATCATACACTGTCTGTATGACCAAATCCTAACTAGTACAAATAAACCAATAGCTGCAACCACTCACCCCCAGCTTTCAGACAAAGCTAAACGCAGCTCGATGCTCTGCTCACGAGCAGGGGGTGGGTAGTCATAACAAGCCATACTTATTCGCGACTACTGGTAAAAAGTTTACTGTTAATATATCAACTATAACCTCAATGTCTAACTTTTTGGCATGTGCCGACTATGAAAGTACGGCTAAGCGATATCTCCCCTGAAGGACTGGTAATTAGAGATACTTTGCCTCTAAAACCCCTTAATCAACGCATGGCGGAAGCCAGCGGAAACGATATCATTTTCCTAAGCGCGCCTCAGGTGGACCTCACTATTTTCGGCTCCGAACGCGGCGCCGAAACTAAAGGTTCGTTAAGCACTAGATATAAACAGCCATGCGGGCGCTGCTTAAAGGAGCTTGAAATGGAGCTCGTGGTTGAAGCGAACTTTATCCTAAAGCCAAAACCAGAACGGCAAGCCTATTTATTTGAGGACGATGTTGACATGGAAGATGCCGGCATTATCTTCTTTGAAGGAGAGCATATTGATTTAGAAGATGTTCTCCAAGAAACTCTAATTCTAGCGCTCTCCCCCTTCCTGCTTCCAGAGCGAGATAAAGATGGTAAGTGCGTGCGTTGCGGAGAAACTACTCCGATTAAGTATTCCATTGACTCTACTTCCAAGCGCAGCCTCGGTGATTTACTGCAGAAGGCGGGGGTCAAGAAGGCGTAGGCGTCTGACCCATTTCTCCAAGTTAAAATTATCCAGGATCAGCGCACCAAGCGCAGCACCTCTTCTTGCAAACGGCGCTGATTCCAACCGATGCCGCTTTGAATCGCCTCAAAAAACGGAAGTCGCTGCGCGGCCATGATGTTGTAAACCTTCATCAGGCCGGTAATACCGCGACGATCCACAATTGCGCTGAAGATCATGGAGGCACGCGCGTAGTCCAAGGACGATCCGGAAAAATGACCAACATTGCTCTCCCTACGTAACGCCTCTTGGGCCATGTCCAGGTAGCGCTGTTTTAAGGATTTTACATCAATTTCAGATGAGTAAGTGGCGGCGTACTGGGTGAACCAGGTTGCAAACCCTTCGGCTCTTACCAAATCCATGGAGTAATTCCCGCGTAGCAATTCAAACTCAACGGCATGGCCCATCTCATGAATTAAAACTTCAGCTAGTTGAGCATCCGCCACCTTGGTGCTAGCGCTTCCCCCCGCACAACCACCAGCCACCCGTTGACCGACAATGTATATATTTGCAGGAGGTGTCATCCAACCTGGATGGCAGGCTCCGATCAGATAAGCCGGGATCTGCTCTTCGGGCAGATCGGCGTCTAAAAAAACCACCTCCCAGCGAGGCGACATGTTCTTCACAATCCCTGGAAATGAGCCAGACCGCAGCGACCGGCTGACCGCCCTGGCGGCGTCCGCCAGAGCGCGTTCAGGTGTGCGTCCAAAAAGCCTTTCAATTTTTTTAGGCCAGCGCATGTTGATCGACCCAAGTGGCGAACCCATACTCACCCGCCGGACGGCTCCTTCTAAATCAATTTCTTCCGGTTTGGCCAACACCACGTCCTCTTTAAGAGTTGTACATTTGGCGCTGCGCAAGTACTTACTCGGGACCTTCCCCCGTGAACTGACCTGCTCGAGCTTCCCGGTATTTGTGACATAGGTGCAAACC
>JAAYZI010000057.1 GCA_012514925.1 Deltaproteobacteria bacterium
GAGGTTATCGACCGCGCACAATTGGCCAAATTTTTTTGTGATATTCTCAAAGCGCAAAAATTCAGGCATGTAAACTGGCTCCGGTCAAACTTAACGCCTGCAAGGTAGCACCTCATTTCGCCTGTGTAAATCTATCTTCTGCTGTCCCGTTTAGGTAATTTCCCCGCAACGCGAAACAAATTTACCCGAAGGGGAGGGGGCTGTTGCAATTAACTCGGATTTCACCCGGTTGGGTCTCTTCTTATATGTCTGGATTGAGCCATTATTCTAATTCTCGGGTGGCCCCAGAGGGTCTTTGTGCCTGTCACGTCGTGCAGCGTGGCTACCGCAGGCTCCCTATATTTGGCGAGGAATCCGATCCTGAGCGCTATCTGGAGCTTTTGGCCAAGGGGCTGTGCGGTTCAGACCTGTCCCTCCTGGCCTATTGCTTAATGCCTAATCATGTACATCTGGTGCTCTGGCCTGGAGATTTGGCGCGTATTAAAGAGGCTATTAACAGAATCCACCGGCACTACGCGGATTACTTTGTATCGTGTGGCAGCCGCACCTCTCAGCTGTGGAGCCCGCACTGGTTACAGGTGCCACTTAATTTTGGATCGCTTTGGACAGTGGTGCGCTACGTGGAGCTTAATCCAGTGCGAGCTGGATTTGTGGCTGACGCCTCGCGCTACCCCTTTTCCAGCGCAGCCGCGCACGTCAGTGGCCAAGACCCCCTGGGAATCCTTGATTTGGAGCGTTGGCGCTTGTTTTTTGGCGGAGAAAACTGGCGTTTTGAACTGGAGCGTTGGGCTAAAGAGGGGCAAGCCCACGAACGCGTCAGGCTTTATCGGCGAGCTTACAGGGTGTCTATTTGAAACTCCTTCCACCCCATTATATATAACGGGGTGGAATTAATATACGGGGTTGAATAGTGGACTCGGAAAGCTCTATCCGCTGCGATCTGGACGCGCCATCCGGCCGGATTGAATTACTTTGTGCTGTGCTCATCTGTCTGGCAAGTATCCTTTACGCAGCGCGCTACTTTTACGCCATGGGGACCGCCTCACTTTCTAACGATGAACTTTACAGTATCATGCATTTTAGTTCGCAGGGCGTTTGGACAGTTATTACTGACTATCATGTTCCTAATAACCACATCTTCTTTAATCTTTTACAAGCGCTTACTCCAGGCAGCGCTTCATACGATCCTTTGCGCGCTAGGCTCTGGTCGTTTATTTTTATGACGGCCGCCGCCGCACTTATCGCGCATTTTTTTTGGGCGCGTAAAATCCCATTGGCAGGAGCACTTACGGTATTTCTCTTCTTTAACCCGAACCTCCTGGATCTTGGGTTGCAGTCCAGAGGGTACGGCGCGTTATTTTTCTGCGCAGTCGGCAGTGTCAGCGCCTTGGTTGGATATTTTGAAAAAGAGAATGGACTAAATTTAATTTTCCTTCTGATATTAACGGTCCTAGGGGCATGGACGGTGCCGATTTACATATTATTCGCCGCGCCGTTGCTTTTGTGTTTGTATCTGTGCTTTCGCACTAAACAGATCCTGTTAGGGGGTCTAGCAGCCTCTGCAACGCTGGCGCTGCTTTATGCGCCAGTAGCTCGGCAGCTTTTGCGGGAAAGTGCGGGGTATGCCGAAGCCTGGGGCGGAACGTTTTTATCAATTGCGGCTGTGGTGGAAGCTTGGCAGCTGAGCTTGATGCCCTTAGCACCCTTTGAATTAGCGGCGCTGCTTCTGGCAGTCGCGATTGCCGCCCCCTTTTTGTTGTCTCGCAGGGTGGGTCCTGCCCAAACCATTCAAGCTTTGCGTATGCTATCAATTTCGGCTGTTGTGTTTTTTATGCTTTGTCTCTTGCTTAAGACGCCTCCCATTCGTACCACCTGTTTTGTTACGGTGCCGCTTATGATGGTTGGAACGTGCTCGTTTGGTTTGTGGATGCGCGCGCGATGGCCAAACGTAGCCACGGTGCTCGTTAGCGTGGTTTTGCTGGTCTCCACTTTGTGGGTTAATTGCTATCGACTCAGTACTTTTAAGTTGATACCCCTCGAAAATTGGAGGAGGACCGCCAAGGTGATTCAGAAGAGGTTTCCTCCCGGCACGCAGGTTTATGCCAATTTCCGACCACATTTTTTGCGCGTTTATCTTGCAGAAGAGTATCCGATTACAGGGCAATTTGCTCCGCAAGCGTTCGCCTCAAGAAAGATGATTGTAGTGAGTAATCCATTGGAGAAGGCCGCCGAACGATTCGACCCCACCTCGGAATTTCCTTCAGCCCGCAGCTTTAAAATTCGTCAACGGCGGGGATCCTTTCAGCGTATCTGGTATATGCCCTTGAAGCGGCATTAATGGTATCCGGTTTTGCAAAAGGTTACCCTTACTGGATACCTGCAAAATTTAGTTGCGGAGCCAGCCGCTTCTCAACCTCCTCAACGCAACTCCCCAAGCGATGCGCGTAATCCGCGGCTTGGTCGGGCAGGATGCGCCCGAGATTAAAGTAGCGTGCTTGTGGATGGGCCAGGTACCAGCCCGCAATCGAAGCGGCTGGGTGCAGTGCGTAGTTCTCAGTCAAGGTCACTCGGCTGTGCTTGGGCGCGTCTAAAAGATCGAAAATCAGCTGCTTTTGCGCATGGTCGGGGCAGGCGGGATAACCTGGGGCGGGGCGGATGCCGCGGTATTTTCCGGCTAGTAGCTCCGAGGGTGTGAGAGCTTCCTCGGGGGCGTATCCCCAATATTCTCGTCGTACGCGCGCATGCAAATACTCGGCTAGGGCCTCAGCCAGACGGTCAGCCAAGGCCTCTAATAAAATCATGCCGTACTCATCCAGATTTTTTTTATACTGAGCTGCGAGTTCATCGACCCCTAAGCCCGCTGTTACGATAAAAGCGCCGATATAATCCGGGGCTTCCGTCTTTGGGGCTACAAAGTCTGCTAGCGCCAAGTTTGGTCGGCCTGGCAGTGGTTCGTGCTGCTGGCGCAGGGTACAAAGCCGCGCTACGAGATCGGTACGGCTTTCGTCGCGGTAGATCTCGATATCGTCAAGATCCACTGCATTTGCCGGGAAAATTCCACAGAGCGCTTCGGCGCTGATAGCCTTGTTATCGCTTAATTTCGTTAGCAGCTTCTGTGCGTCGTTCCAGAGCTTGCGCGCCTCAACGCCGCGCTTTGGGTCTTCCAAGATCTGCGGGAAGCGTCCCTTTAGCTCCCAAGCTAAAAAGAAAGGCGTCCAATCGATGTACTCGCTCAGCGCTTGTAGCGGGATATCTTTGAGAATTTGAATCCCAGTTTGTTTAGGACGGGCAGGAGGCGGCGATTGCCACTCGCAACGCAAGCGCTGCCTGCGCGCTTCTTCCAAGGAGCAGTAGGGCCGTTTGGCGTTTTGGTTGTGGTAGTTCTCGCGCAGCTCGGCTTGCTCGCGCGTCAGCTCTTTGGCGTATTCGCTGCGGCTCTGCGGGTCGGCCAGGCGAGAGGCTACCGTGGCGGCGCGCGAGGCGTCTGGAACATAAACGGATATGCCCTGATAATGGGGCGCAATTTTAATCGCAGTGTGCCGCGGCGATGTGGTGGCGCCGCCGATCATCAGAGGGATCTGAAAACCTTGGCGCTGCATCTCGGCTGCAACATGCTCCATTTCCTGAAGCGAAGGGGTAATTAGGCCACTAAGTCCAAGCAGGGCGGCCTGCTCGCGCCGCGCCGCTTCCAGGATCTTGTCACACGGCACCATTACTCCTAAATCAACGATTTCAAAACCTGCGCACGCCAAAACTACCGAGACGATATTCTTTCCTATATCGTGCACATCCCCTTTAACTGTGGCTAGCACAATCTTCGGTCCATCCGCCCCTGTAGCGTCGCGGATTTTTTCGGCCTCCAATGCGGGCCTAAGTAGTTCTACCGCGCGCTTCATTACACGCGCGCTCTTTACCACTTGCGGTAAGAACATCTTCCCTTCGCCGAAAAGGTCTCCGACCTGGCGCATCCCCGCCATTAATGGGCCTTCTACGATCTCCAGGACACGCGCACAGTCAAGCTGGGCTGCGGCTAGGTCCTCCGCAAGAAAATCTTCCCGGCCGTTTACCAACGCATGTTCAAGCCGTTTAGCTACGGGCCAACCACGCCATGCGGCGGTGTTGTGACTTTCCCCCCGTTGTTGCGGCTTGGTCGCCGCTGCATACTCTAAGAGCCGTTCAGTGGCCAGTGGGGTACGGTTTAACACCAAGTCTTCCACCAGTTCGCGTAGTTTGGGATCAAGTGAGTCGTAGTTTATAAGTTCGCCTGGATTTACAATCGCCATATCCAGGCCGGCAGCTACGGCGTGGTATAAAAATACGGCGTGGATCGCGGCGCGCAGAGGCTGATTTCCGCGAAAAGCGAAAGAAACATTACTTACCCCTCCGCTGCAACGTGCTTCTGGAAGGTGCGCTTTGATCCAGCGCAGTGTTTCAAAAAAGATGAGGCAATAATCATTGTGCTCCGCAATGCCCGTGCCTATAGCCAGGATGTTGGGGTCAAAGATAATATCTTGAGGGGGGAAGCTCAGCCGTTTGGTCAGTAGATCATAGGCTCGTCCACAAATTTCGGTGCGGCGCTCAAAACTCTCCGCCTGGCCGCGCTCGTCAAATGCCATCACTACCAGCGCTGCGCCGTAGCGTCGCACAAGTGCGGCTTGCTCCATAAAAAGCTCTTCGCCGCCTTTTAAGCTGATTGAGTTTACAACGCCCTTTCCCTGCAGGCACTGCAGCCCGGCTTCAAGTGCGCTCCACTCGGAGGAGTCCAGCATTACCGGCAGCCTGGCGGCGTCAGGATCCGCTGCCAGCATATTTAAAAACTTACGCAGGCACTGCGGCGCGTCCAGTAAGCCTTCGTCCATGTTGACATCCAAGATCTGAGCGCCGTTTTGCGCCTGCTCTCGCGCCACTTCTACTGCGGCTGCGAAATCTCCGCTTTGGATAATCTTTAAAAAACGGCGCGAACCACTCACATTTGCGCGTTCTCCGATAGTTATAAATCCGGCCTTGGAACTCGTGCTGCCAAGGGGTTCCAGTCCGCACAGTTGTAGGGTTGGAGTTTGGAGAGGGACCTGGCGTGGGGGGCACCTGCGAGCACTTTCGCAAATCAGTCTAATGTGTTCGGGAGTGGTTCCGCAGCAGCCGCCCACAATGTTTAGGCAGCCACGCTGCATCAGATCTGTTAAGACCTCGCAAAAACCCTGCGGCGTTTCGTCATACTCTCCCAGTTCGTTAGGCAGCCCGGCGTTGGGATGCGCGCTTACCCCTGTCTGGCAGATGCGTGAGAGCTCCTCCAAGTAGGGTCGGATTTGACGGGGCCCGAAGGCGCAGTTTAGCCCGACGCTTAGAAGATTTGGGGCGTGAGATACTGAAATTAGGAAGGCTTCCAAGGTTTGCCCTGCTAAAAGCCGCCCGCTGCGATCGGCGATTGTGGCTGAGATCATAAGGGGCACGCTGCTGCAGGTTTCTCTGCAGATTTGATCCGCGGCAAAGATAGCGGCTTTGGCGTTTAGGGTGTCAAATATGGTTTCAATCAGCAACACATCAGCTCCGCCATCTAAGAGTGCTCGTGCCGCTTCGCCGTAAGCCTGCGTCAGCTCTGTGAAGGTTACGGCGCGGTAACCCGGATCCATTACATCGGGGGAAAGCGAGGCCATCTTATTGGTTGGTCCCAATACGCCGCACACAAAGCGCGGTCGGGTCGGGGTTTTGGCGCTGAATTCGTCTGCTAATTTACGGGCCAGTCCGGCTCCTGCCAGGTTGATCTGGCGTACCATGGCGCTACCTAGGCCGTACTCTGCTTGGGAGATGAGGTTAGCGTTAAAGGTGTTGGTTTTAATCAGGTCCGAGCCGGCTTCGAGGTAGCGGCGCGAAATCTCGGAAATCACCTGCGGCTGGGTTAGGTTTAGGAGATCGTGATTGCCCTTTAGGTCGGAAGCGTGAGAGGCAAAACGCGCACCGCGATAATCTGCCTCAGTCAGGCCAAAGCCTTGGATCTGGGTCCCCATGGCGCCATCCATAATAAGGATGCGCTCTTTGCAAAGTGCGCGCAGTTTATCGTACATAGTTGCTGCTGCCTCCAACTATTAGCGAAGATTCAGCAAATATTCGGATATTCTCCCTGCATGCTTCTTCTATATCAGTACGCACCTCCTCGTCTTCCTCCAAATTCTCCATTCCGCTTGAAGGGTGGAGCTTTTGCGTTGCAACTGCAAGGATGTGGCTGGTCATATCGGAGATGGTGTTCTCTCCATTACACAATTGTATAAGCTCCAGCTGAAATGGATCAAGGTTCACATACTCGTTTCTGATGTTGGTAACCCAGCTTTGCTTTTTCGCTTGGAGTCTGGCGAAAGTAAACACGTGAGGCCGATCCGATACTTCGCTTTTTAGTGGCAGGTGGCGCGGAAGAATTTCAAGCAGTTTTTGGCTGAATAGCCCTAACGCGAAACGGCAGAGATCATCTAGCTCATCTGTCGCTAGGTTATATGCAAAACGGGAATTAATGGCGGAAACGCTTTGATCAAAGGCAAGACTGCATGGATAGTTCTCTCCAAGTGTCAGCAGGAAGGCTTTGCGTGGGAATGAATCCACCTCCAGAATCTGCCCGGCAGGAGTTTCAAACTCCAGCATGCCGCTTTTCTTGAGGTCTCGGCCCGGACTGCAGAGTCTAAAAGCCCCGGAAAGGTACAGGTCTTTGATGCGTTGTGGGTCGATACTGCGATTAATCTCTTGCTTGAAAACCAACAATGAGCTGCGCAATGTGGTCGGAAAGGCGTAATCAAGCAGGCTTTCCAAAGCTTCAAAGTCTGACGCGAAGGCCGCTAATGTTTCTTGGGCTTGCGTGCTTAAGTGTAAGGCTTGCAGGCGCCTTGATAGAACCCGTTCAAAACGGGCGTCTGCTAGGAAGCTGAATCCAAATCTTTCGGCGATCTTAATAAAGTCCGCAAAGGAGGTAGCGTCAGCTTGTTGGTTCAAAATCTCATGATAGATGTAGCTATCACTTTGCGTCTTGGCGTTTTCGGCTTCTTTTTTTAAACCTAGGCCGTATGGCTCGGTGCTGTCGACTAATGCTTCTTCCAGAAAATTGCAGAGGTCTCGGGCTTTCAAAATCCGGGCTGACGCGTCCAAGTTTTCTGGGATTCGGCGATTAATAAAATCAATTAAGACTTTTCTAAATTCCCAGCCTGGATTGCAGTTGAAGCTGATAAAAAAGACTCCCTGAGGACCGAGGCTTTGGGCTGCCAGCTGAAAGAGTTGCATCCTCACGTTTTGGTCTATCCACGAAAAGATTCCGTGGCAGATGATGTAATCAAATTTTTCAGGGCCAAAATCAGCTTCGGCAAAAGATTTAGCTTCCCAGTGAATGTTTTTTAATTGCAGGAGCTCGGAGTTTTTCTTTCCTTCCTGAATTTGATTAGCCGCGGCGTCGATGCCTACGCATTTAGTGTCGGGATATAGGCAGGCAATTGGCAGAAGGTTGTCTCCTGTGCTGCACCCTAACTCCAAAATCTTCGCCGTATCGAAAGGTTTAACCTCTAGTCCGTACAGGCGGGCGATGGTTTCAAAGCGGCTAGGATGTCTCGCCGGAGAAGGCTTGCTGGCAAAGTGTATTTGATTGTAATCCGTCATAGTCCGAGCAGCATGCCATATTCAGGAAAATAGCGGCATACTGTTTGTTACTAAGGGGGGCGTACGAGAATGCGGAAGAGGTGGTAAAAAGTATCTTTTTTAGTAGTCGTGCTCTCAGTACAACCCCCGCTTTTCACAGCATCTGTAATGGGTTAAGCTTCTTAGTTATGAAACAGCTCTTTCAAGACCTTCGCCATGGAAAAGTATTCACTGAAACTTTGCCTGCGCCTAAGCCCGGCGGGGGGCAGCTTCTAATTCGCACGACTGTATCTCTTATCTCCCCCGGTACCGAGAGAATGCTCTCTGAATTTGGTAAGGCGGGGTGGTTTAAAAAGGCGCTCTCTCAGCCTGAAAAGGTGTGTCAGGTAATCCAAAAGATAAAGACAGATGGGCTGGGGCCGACGATTTCTTCCGTACGCTCTAAATTGGAGGAGCCTCTTCCGGTTGGATATTGCAGCGCAGGGGTAGTGCTGGAGGTAGGGGCGGGAGTTACCGCCTTCAAAGAGGGTGATCGCGTAATTTCAAATGGTCCTCACGCTGAGGTGGTATGCGTGCCGGAAAACCTCTGCGCCAAAATCCCAGAGGGCGTAGACGACACTGCGGCGGCTTTTACGGTAATCTCTTCAATTGCGTTACACGGCATTCGTACCCTGGACGCGCGAGTGGGAGAGAGCGTGGCGGTAATAGGTCTCGGTCTAATCGGCCAGCTTGCATGCCGTATACTAAACGTAGCTGGGTGCCGAGTCATAGGTTTTGATTTAGATCCTGCCAGGGTAGAGTTGGCCGAGCGTTTCGGCGCTAGAGCCGTTTGCCTGAAAGATGGCGCCGACGCAGTGCAGGCTGCGCTTGGGTTTTCAGGGAACGTAGGTGTAGACGGGGTGTTGATTTGCGCCTCCACTAAGAGCAGCGATCCGATTTCTCAAGCGCCAAAGATGTGCCGAAAGAGAGGCAAGGTGGTGCTGATAGGAGTAGTAGGGCTTGAGCTTGACCGCCGTGATTTCTACGACAAAGAGGTTTCCTTCCAGGTATCATGCTCCTACGGTCCAGGCCGTTATGACGTAAACTACGAGCAAAAGGGGCTTGATTACCCGATTGGCTATGTAAGGTGGACGGAGCAGAGAAACTTTGAAGCAGTGCTTAATATGCTGCAGAAGGAGCGGCTTAGCGTAGAAGATTTGGTAAGCCGTAGAGTGCTCTTTAGTGAGATCGAGGGTAAGTACGACTCGCTGCTTATGGAGAGGGGTGTGCTGGGGGTGGTGATTGAGTATCCGGCGCGAGCAGAGGCGTTAGAGAGAGTGCTGTGGTTAGGTCCGGAGCGGGTGGCAGCGCATGAGAAGGAGGCGGTAGTGGGTTTTATCGGCGCGGGGGCGTTCGCGCGCAGTGTGCTGGTGCCGACCTTTGTTAAACAGGGCGCAAAGCTTAGAGCTATTGCAGGTAGAGGGGCGGCTGATTTAGCAAGTAAGTATGATTTTTCTTACAGCACCACGGAGTATGAAAAGATTTTAAGCGACGAGGCGATTAACACGGTGGTGGTGGCGACGAGGCATAATAGTCATGCGGATTTGGTGGTGCGGGCACTTGAGGCGGGCAAGCATGTGTGGGTGGAAAAACCGCTGGCGATTAGGGCGGAGGATGTCGAAAGAGTCGGTGAGGCATGGGCCAAGAGGCCGGATTTGGTGTTGATGGTAGGATTTAACCGGCGGTTTTCGCCGCATGCAGTGAAGATGAAGGAGTTGTTGAAGGGGCGAGTTTGTCCGCTTTGTATGGTGTGTGTCGTGAATGCAGGTGCGGTGCCGGATGGGAGTTGGGTGAAGGATGCAGAGGTTGGTGGCGGCAGGATTGTAGGCGAGGGGTGTCATTTTGTAGATTTGATGCGTTGGCTGGCAGGGGAGAGAATTGTAGGTGTGGTGGTGTCGCGTGCGGGATGCGACGCAGCGACGATTGGATTAGAGTTTAGTGACGGATCGATTGGGAGTGTGCATTATTTCAGCAATGGGCATAAGGGGGTTGTAAAGGAGAGGCTTGAGGTGTTTTGTGAAGGGAAGGTTTTGAGGGTGAATAATTGGAGAGAGATGGAGGGGTTTGGTTTTAAGGGGTTCGAGAAGATGAAGTTGTGGAGGCAGGATAAGGGCCATAGTGGCGCGGTGCGATGCTTTTTGGACGAAGTCGAGGGGAAGCGTAGTGGTGGTATGAGCTGGGATGAGATTAGAGATGTAAGTTTAGGGGTACTAATCAGTATTTGATCATGTAGACAGTGTTAGATTTTTTTACATAAAACGTAAGGTCATCTAGTCTGGAACGACCTATGTTACTTTCTCTGGAGAAAGTGAAATCAATTTCACGCGTGAACGGTTACAGTATACGTAAGACTAAGAAGTAGTGCCCCAGCTTGGATCATTGTTTTGGTAGAGGTCCCGCCAGCCTTGTGGGAGTAAAGAAAAAAACTCTCCTTGCCTCATGCCTAGCGCACTGGTGGGATCGAAGCGGTTATAGAGCTCCCATATGGTCTCTCCCTTCAGAGGATTGACAGAAGCAAACCACTTCTCTGCGACCAGGCAGTCTTCATAAGTGGCATTTATGCATTGATACTGCGGTAGTTTGCGCCAAGCGCGAGGCAGGAGAGAAAAAAAGTGAGCCTGGTGCATAGCTCTGGAGCCGTCAGGGTCATATCTCTTGTAAAGTTCCCAGGTGGTTTCTCCCTCCAAAGGAGTGGCGGAAGCGAACCACTTCTCTGCGACCAGGCAGTCTTCGTAAGTGGCACTTATGCATTGATACTGTGGCATGTCGCGCCAAGTGCTAGGCAGGAGGGAGTAAAACTGCCTTTGATGCATGGCTCTGTAGCCGTCAGGGTCATATCTCTTGTAAAGCTCCCATGTGGTCTCTCCCTCCAGAGGAGTGACTGAGTCAAACCACTTCTCTGCGGCCAGGCAGTCTTCATAAGTGGCACCGATATATTGATACTGCGGCAGTTTGCGCCATGCGTGGGGCAGGAGAGAAAAAAAGTGAGCCTGATTCATCGCTCTAGAACCGTCAGAGTCATAGCGTTTGTAAAGCTCCCAAGTTGTCTCTCCCTCCAGAGGATTGGCAGAAGCGAACCACTTCTCTGCGGCCAAGCAGTCAGTGTAGGGTGCATTGATGCATTGATACTGCTGCATATCACGCCAGACGCGAGGCAGGAGGGAATAAAACTGGGCCTGATGCATGGCTCTGGAGCCGTCAGGGTCATATCTCTTGTAAAGTTCCCAGGTGGTCTCTCCCTTCAGAGGAGTGATCGAGTCAAACCACTTCTCTGCGGCCAGGCAGTCAGTGTAGGGTGCATTGATGCATTGATACTGCGGCATGTCGCGCCAGACGCGAGGCAGGAGGGAATAAAAATTCCCTTGATTCATTGCTCTGGAGCCGTCAGGGTCATATCTCTTGTAAAGCTCCCATGTGGTCTCTCCCTCCAAAGGAGTGACCGAGTCAAACCACCTCTCTGCGGCCAGGCAGTCCTCATAAGTGGCGTTGATGCGTTGATACTGCTGCATATCACGCCAGGTACTAGGTAGGAGGGAATAAAACTGCGCTTGATTCATGGCTCTGGAGCCGTCAGTGTCATAGCGTTTGTAAAGCTCCCATGTGGTCTCTCCCTCCAGAGGAGTGACCGAGTCAAACCACTTCTCTGCGGCCAGGCAGTCCTCATAAGTAGCGTTGATGTATTGATACTGCGGTAGTTTACGCCAAGCGCTGGGCATGAGGGAATAAAACCGTGCCTGATGCATGGCTCTGGAGCCGTCAGGGTCATATCTCTTGTAAAGCTCCCAGGTAGTTTCGCCCTTCAGAGGTGTGACAGAAGCAAACCATTTCTCTGCGACCAGGCAGTCTTTATAAGTGGTGTTGATGCATTGATAGTTTGGCCTGTCGCGCCAGGCGCGAGGCAGGAGGGA
>JAAYZI010000058.1 GCA_012514925.1 Deltaproteobacteria bacterium
AAGTTGAGAGCCTATTTTCTAAATCACCCTCTTCAAAAAAATAAACCAAGACTGAAACTTTAGGGGGGCGGCTTAAAGCTTCCGTGGTTCTATATACACCGGGTACCCAAGTGTCATTCACCTCTGGCTGCTTGAGACCTGCCTGCTCTAAGGCTTCGCGCAAAGCCTTTTTGGCAGCCTCAAACGCGTACGGCTTAGCTCCTAAATCGCCTGCTACAGAACCTGCATGGCTTCGCCAGTGGTATAGAATCTGCGGCAGATGGGCGACCTTCCTGCTTAAGGCTGTAACCCGCAGCGCCAAATCGTAATCCTGACTGCCTTCAAACCCTATTCTAAAGCGCCCCACCCGTTCCACCAACTCGCGCCGCAGCACAAGCAGATGCCCGATGTACATAAAGGAAAAAAAGTACTCCGGAGACCATGCACCTTTAAAAGCTGGCTCCATGCGCCAACTGCACTGATCGATCTTATCCTCATCGGAGTAGATCATGTCTAAATTCGTATCCTGGTTTAACGCCAGCGCTACCTCATAAAGGGCGTGCGGCGCTAATACGTCATCGTGATCAAGAAGCGCCACGAATTCGCCGGTAGCCAGATCCAAGGCGCTGTTTGAAGCCGCAGAGATGTGCCCATTCTCTGGCCGCATAACGACCTTGATGCGGGAATCTTTCTGCGCGTAACTTTTAAGGATGCGCACAATTTGAGGATCTGTGGAAGCATCGTCTGCCACGCAAAGCTCCCAAAAAGGGTAAGCCTGCTCAAGCACTGAGCCTAAGGCTTCACGTAAGAAACGCGGCTTTGTATTAAAAACTGGCAGGACCACTGAAAAAAGCGGCTGGTAACCAAAGCCGCGGCTCTCCTCTCGCATGTTAGCTAGGCGCGAGGAAGTAGGAGTGCTTAGCCCAATCCACTTACGCCTTACAATACGCGCATACGCTGCCCCAAGGTGAAAGCTCAAGCTTCTGACCAATCCAGCTACCCCCTCGCGCGCCAGCACTTTTTTTAGGCGGGCTACTATTCCTCTCATCACACCTCTTAGGCACGGCTTAAAATCGAAGAGACCTCTCTTACAGATCCGCCCTCAACTCCTCTCTCTTGTGAACGAATCCAAGATGTTTTGATAATTGCACTGGTAACGGATTGTCATCCCCAATTTAATATTTACATAAACGGATACCGTAACGCATCTACGTGAGGCACCGCTTCGAAATACTATCAGGTTACTCCTCAAACTACTACCGTACCCTGACGGCGGCGCGCATTTAGCGCGGTTTTTAGAGGTCATTACCTATATTTCAATTGAGACTCGCATTTGCTAAACTTGCATCCACGTTTCTTTTAGCAGAAATTGCCGATAGCTTAAACTTGGTACTGAATAACCACGATGCGCGCACTCAGTTTAACTGCTCCAATATCTAACTTGTTGGATTTTTTTCGCGCTTTCTACGCCTATCGTGGATACCTCGTACAATCCATAGCCCGCGACCTAAGGAAACGCTACAAACGCTCAGTGCTGGGCTACCTATGGAGCATGCTTAATCCTCTTTTTATGATGATTATTTTAGCGGTGGTTTTTTCAAACATAATGGGCCGCCCCGCCAAGGAATACTCGGTTTTTCTGCTGACCGGCTTGCTGCTTTGGGAGCTGTTTTCCAGCACGATTGCGCAAAGCCTAAATTCAATCCGCGGGAACATTAAGTTAATAATGCAAGTCTCTGTGCCAAAATTTATTTTTCCGCTTTCAATCGCGCTTTCCAACCTGACCTCGTTTTTACTCTCTTTGGTGGCGTTGCTGGCCGTAATCGCCTTCACAGGCGCAGGCTTCCACCTGACCATGCTGGCGCTGCCGCTCGTATTAATCCCGGTTTTCTTTTTCACCATGGGATTAGCCCTGCTCTTTACCGTTTCAAATGTCTTCTTCGCAGACACCCAGCACCTATCCGGCTTGATCTTGCGCGCGCTCTATTTTCTTTGTCCAATCTTATATGATCGCCACCGCATCCCGGCCTGGTTAGTTGATTGGCTGGTTTTAAACCCGCTCTTTGGTCAGATTGAATTTATGCGTGATCTCTTCATCAAAGGTGTTCTTCCAGATCCAGTTACGTACTTAATTAATTTTGGAGGTTCTCTGCTGATGCTGATCTTTGGGCTTTGGATCTTTCGCAAATCTGAGAATAAGTTTATCTATTTCGTTTAGAGCCGTTTAATGCCTTTGATTAACACAGAAACGAACTCCGACAGCGCCGCCCAATTCGCGGTGGAGGTTCGCAACATCACAGTTTCTTACCGTTCCTATCAGGAGCGCCCAAACACCCTAAAAGAAGGCATCTTAAAAGCTATTAAAACCGGCAAATTTAAGTACTACTCCACCTTCGACGCCTTACGCGGAGTCAGCTTCAAAGTTGAAAAAGGGCAGATTTGGGGGGTGATTGGCAGTAACGGCGCAGGAAAGAGCACCCTTCTTAATGTACTAGCGGGGGTCCTGCCGCCCACTTCAGGGGATCTAATCGTGCGCGGATCTCTGGACTCTTTACGCTCACTGGGAGCTGGATTTGACTCAGAGTTAAATGCGATTGAAAACATCTATCTTTATGGCTCACTGCAAGGCCAAACTTCCAAAGAGATTAAGGAGCGCGTTCCTGCGATTTTGGAATTTGCTGAGCTGCAGGAATTTGCGACCACGCCTATGCGCTACTACTCTTCAGGGATGTATGCGCGCCTGGGTTTTAGTGTGGCCATAGATAAGGACCCTGATATCCTGCTAGTAGATGAAGTGCTAGGCGTTGGAGATGAGCGCTTTCAGGCAAAGTGCCGCGCTGTTTTTGATCGCTTTCTGTCGGGAGGCCGAACGGTTATCATCGTCAGCCACAGCATGCAACTGTTAAAACAGATCTGCACACAAATTGCCGTACTCTCCAAGGGGAACCTAGTTTTTGTAGGAGACCCAGCCGAGGCGATTGAGCGCTATCTAAGCTCCAACTACGAGACTCCTCCCAAAGCCAAATCTGGGTCCTAGCCCGTATTACTCCCACCAACCACGTTTTCGCCCTCTAGTGCTTGCTCCGTAGGTTAGGCTTTTAAAGCTTTGGTAACCGCTCACGTACGGAATTAATTGTGTAATCGATCATGTAATTTTTGTTTTAAGCCTCTTCGGCGGTAACGCGGAGTTAATTCCACTTTCTCCAGAGAAAGTGAATTTGATTCCGCGTTACCGTCAGCCATCACCAGAAAGGCTTTGCTAACCTGGGCTTTTATTAAACCTTGTCACATATACATATCTCGCACGTAGCACACTAGTTTAATTTGCCAATCCTTTGCGCGAGATAT
>JAAYZI010000059.1 GCA_012514925.1 Deltaproteobacteria bacterium
ATATCTCGCGCAAAGGATTGGCAAATTAAACTAGTGTGCTACGTGCGAGATATGTATATGTGACAAGGTTTAATAAAAGCCCAGGTTAGCAAAGCCTTTCTGGTGATGGCTGACGGTAACGCGGAATAAAATTCACTTTCCCTAGAGAAAGTAAATTTTTACCGCCCAGGCTTAAAACAAAAATTGTATGATCAATTTCCACGCGTGAACGGATACCGGATACATTTATTCTTTTGCTGTGAGGTTACCTCTTATAGATATGGTGTAACCACCGTCGCTTGAGCTAGTTATTTCATAGCGCCCCGAGGCAGAGGGATTAGGCGGCTGAGTATCTATTTGGTAGTTAAGAGAGGCTTCCTTGGCGCGCTGATTGTAGCGGCCTTGCAGTGTAATTTGGGCCAAAAGGCGGTGACGACGGCCGGCGTGGTCAACATAGATGCGCGCTTGCCCATCCCCACTGAAACTGCCGTCTGCTCTCTGTGTAAGTGAGAGGTTTTGGACCAGCGCCTTATTAATCCAGGGTGGGGGTTGTCGGTTAGTTACAATTTCTTCCGGAGTTAGTTCCGGTGGCGGCGTGGTTGTGATGGAAAGTGTGGCGTTTACAACCTTGCCATCTACAATCCTTAGTTCCAAGCTGTCATCTACTCCCTCTCCCGAGCTTTGGCCTTTTAGAGTTATCATCTCGATCTGTTCAACCATCGGGGTCATGCGCTCGTCTGCTTTGGGCTTATTGGCTGTGTTACGGGTATGTGGTTGCAATGTCTCCTTGGCGTTTTCATGAGAGAAGAAAAAATACCAATTTCCGATTAGCAGCACTACCGCGCCTACAAGAATCGGCGCCAGTAGATCCCAAGAAATCGAAAGCTTTTGACGAGATGGTTTCCGGGTAGAAAAAGTATCTACACATGGCGCTGGCGTGGAAGCCGCTGTTCCGTGCGCCAATGGTTTTAAGGGCGATGAAACCTGATTAGGTTCAGGCTGTTGCGGGGGAACATCTTCGAGTGAGGTAGATGCCGTATTCAGAGCTTGTTCGGAAAGCATTAGGGGCTCGGTCTGGTCTTGCACAGGGTCAGCAACACTCAACGGATCCGTTTCGTCCAATTCCAGTGGTTCGTCCTCTAACAGGTGTGCCATTTCGTCTTGTACTGGATCGGAGCTGGGAGTTTCGTCTGCGACTGGGGCAATACTGAGGGAAAGGCTTGAGTCCAAGTCTAAGATCTCACCTACCAGAGGATCGTTTGGAGCCGTCGTTTTAGCAGGAGCGTCCTCGAACTCAAACAATTGCTCCTGATCTAGAAGCGTCAGCTCTTTCTCCATGGAATCGCTGATTTTCTGTTTATCCTGTACTAGATCGGAGCTGGGGACCTCATCTGCGACTGGGGCAATACTGAGGGAAAGGCTTGAGTCCAAGTCTAAGACCTCATTAACCTGAGGATTGTTTGGAACTTTCGTTTCAGCAGGAGAGTCCTCGAACTCAAACAGTTGCTCCTGGTCCAGAAGCGTCGATTTCTTCTCCATGGAATCTCTGATTTTCTGTTTGCTGGCCTCGACTTGCTGAGGGGAGAGGAGGGATTGATTTAGGTCGTCTGACTCGTCCGGTTTAATCTCCAGCGATAGCTCTGTGGCAGTGTCGGCTTGCAAAGATGTCGCGGTGTCTGGTGTAAGTTGTTTTAGATCCGGTTCGGGAGAGGGGGCGGCAGGGATATTCAAATCCAGTGCGATGGTTAGTGGAGCCTCCTCTCCAAAGGAGGCTGCAATTTCATCGGCATGTTGCTCGCGGAAATTCGTAGGCTCATGATCGCTAAAAAAATCGAACTTATCTTCTTGCTCTTTTGATTCCGGGCCTAGTGGCGCGCCCAGCTCATCAGTTTTTTCGTCGTTTTCTGGATCGGCAGCAGAGCTTTGCTGTTGCACAATGGCGACTTTCGCACCTGCTTTGAGCAGAGCCTGATAAGCAGGATTTAATGTGTCTTTGTCAGCCGCTGTTACTACAGTAATCGGCTTTTTATCAAGAATTTCCTTGACGCGAGGAATCGACAGGTCGAGGTCGGCGATAAATACGCCCTTAATCTTTTGTAAGGTCTCAAGTCGCTCGTCGGCTTCGCCCTCGTAAATTAAGGCATAAGCTTCTTCAGAGATTGCACCTGTCACAAAACCTCCCCATTTCAAGGCTTGGGGGATCCCATTTTCGCCGATAGCGGCGCCTGGAATCTCAGTAAACTTGCATTAGAAATGCCCGATTACTGTTGATAACCCACGCCTACAGGTCTTAGATGTGTTCGGGAGATGTAAGGTTGCGACGATTATCTGACCAAAATATTAGCCAAGTATCCGGATTAGTTGCGGCTCGCGCCTCTGCCAAGTCCCAGATTTTGTACGCTGCGCTTATACGGGAGCACTCTCATGCCGCCGCCCTTTGGTCTAGACCTGAACTGTGTCAGGATTTCCCTGAGCTCTTTCGGCTTATAAAAGACCTGGTTACGCAGGAGGCTTTGCTTGAACGGATTAACTTTTGGAATTCCAAGGGAATAAAAACGGTAGGGCTGGGAGACGAGCAATACCCCGCGCGTTTGAGTTTGATTTATCAGCCGCCGCCACTACTTTTTTATAAGGGCGATCTTAGCCGTGATTTAACAGCGCGTGTCAGTCTGGGCATAGTTGGTTCCAGGCGCGCGGATAGTTTTGGATGTGATCTGGCTTTTCAGTTTGGCCGGGGTGTTGCGCAAGCGGGTGGTTGTGTTGTGAGTGGATTGGCGCTTGGTGTAGATGCGCACGCTCATCGTGGGGCGCTTGAAGGGGGAGGGGAGTTGCCGACGATTGCGGTGTTGGGGAACGGTCTTTTCAGCGTATATCCGGCCGTGCACTATCGTTTGGCTGACCAGATTCTGAATTCCGGTGGGTTAATTTTTAGTCAGTTCGAGCCGGATGAAAAGCCGTATCCAAGTAATTTTTTGAATCGCAATCGTGTCATCGCGGGGCTTAGTCAGGGAGTTTTAGTGATTCAAGCCTCGCAGCGTAGTGGATCGTTGGTGACGGCGCGTTATGCGCTGGAAGAGGGGCGCGATGTGATGGCGGTACCGGGTGCGATTAATGATGGTCATTTCAGCGGTTCTAATAATCTGATCAAGCAGGGGGCGCATTTGGTCGGAAGTTTGGAGGATCTTTGGGATCTTTTTCCGGATTTGAGAGTTAAAGCTGAGGCTGCAGAAAAGAAGGGAGGTTTGGAAAGTGAAGAAACTTTGTCCCCAAGCCAGCAGATGATTCTTTCGGCGCTGCAGCGGGTTAAGTGTGTGGCCTACGACTCCTTGGCGCAGCAGTTTAGCGAGGTTCCAAGTTTTGCAGCAGATCTTCTGCAGCTTGAGTTAAATGAGCTGATCGTGCGTTTACCTGGTAATCAGGTGGCGTTACGCACCCTCCTGTAACCCCTTTATTTTCATGAGGGTATGTGTTAGGTAAGTTGTCTCAGGTTTTGTTACGGTGGGTATAGCTCAGTCGGTAGAGCACTGGATTGTGGATCCAGTTGTCGTGGGTTCAAGCCCCACTACCCACCCCGCCTCCGCTCCCTTCGGGAGCTTCGGCGTGGCTAGCCCGCCTCCGTCCCTTCGAGAGCTTCGGCACTAGCGGAGGCGGTTACGACGGAGTCCGCGCCTGTCACGACGAAGCTCTGAAAGAGCGAAGTCGGGTAGCGGACGAAGTCGAACTTATCACGACGAAGCTCCGAAGCTCCGAAAGAACGAAATCAGACTCGTCACGACGAAGCTTAGAAGGAGCGAAGTCGGACTTATCACGACGAAGCTCCGAAGCTCCGAAAGAACGAAATCAGACTCGTCACGACGAAGCTCTGAAGGAGTGAAGGCAGACTCGTCACGACGAAGCTCTGAAAGAGCGAAGTCGGATTCCCAGCAACTCTCGTAGTGAATCTCCGATTAATGTATGGGGATTCACATGAACATCGTCTACATCTTGC
>JAAYZI010000060.1 GCA_012514925.1 Deltaproteobacteria bacterium
TAGCATACTAGTTTAATTTGCCAATCCTTTGCGCGAGATATGCATATGCGACAAGGCCAATATTAGGTCGTACCAGATTGGATGACCTTATGTTTTATATGCGGCTGCTATATTTACTTTCTCTGGAGAAAGTGAAGTTTTATCGCCCACGATTCCGCGCCACTGCCAGTCGTCACCGTCAGCCATCACCAGAAAGGCTTTGCTAATTTGGGCTTTTATTAAACCTTGTCACATATACATATCTCGCACGTAGCCTACTAGTTTAATTTGCCAATCCTTTGCGCGAGATATGCATATGCGATAAGGCCAATATTAGATCGTACCAGATTGAATGACCTTACGTTTTATGAAGAAATCTAACACTGTCTGTGTGGTTGTATCCGTTTGCATAAATTTTACTTTCTCTGGAGAAAGTGAAATTAATTCCGCTCCACCGCTAACAGCACGGCGTTAGCCCAGATACTTTAGCGCATCTCCCCTGCAAGACGCGTCCAGTGCTGTGAGCCGTAGGCCCTGATATTTTGCTGCATTTTCAGATAGTTTGGAACACTCTACCAATCCCCGCTTTGTCAAGGTACTCTAACCTGCATGGCTTTTTACAGAAACAGCAAGAACAGTAGGAGAGAGCAATGAGCATGTTAAAGGAGTTCAAGGAGTTTGCCGTCAGAGGTAACGTGGTCGATATGGCAGTGGGCATCATTGTCGGGGGCGCCTTCGGCAAAATCGTATCCTCGCTGGTGGCAGACGTGGTTATGCCGCCGCTCGGTATTATTCTAGGGGGCGTAAACTTCTCACACCTAAGGTTGACTCTTAAAGACGCTGTTGGAACCACTCCGGCCGTCACATTAAACTATGGTCTCTTTATACAGACCGTAGTCGACTTTATAATCGTTGCCTTTTCAATCTTCCTGTTAGTTAAAACCATTAATACCCTTAAACGCAAACAAGCAGAAGCTCCAAACGCGCCGCCTCCGCCATCTGCGGAGTGCCTGCTGCTTAGCGAGATTCGGGATATATTAAAGACTCAAAAATAAGGGCCGCTATCACCTTTTAATAAACATGTGAACGGACCCTCCAAAAGCCCCCTGAGGGGCCTTTACTTCAGCTTCAATATTTGTAGATTGTGTATAATCAATTCTATACATGAACAGTTACCGGACATAAAAACATTTTAACAACTACGGATTATAAATATGATTAGAAAGGTCTTAAAAACCGGGATTCCACTCGAAAAAATTGCAGACTTGGTGGGTGGAAAACTTGTGGGGGATGCGACTACACCAGTTTTCGGGATCTGCCCGCTTGACGATCCTAAATCGGGATATTTAGCATTCTCCCGTGAAGTCAGCATTAAACGCATACGAAAGGATCTGCCAGAGCTGCCGATTGCGGGGCTAATCGGCCCGAGTGAACTGGATGTCAAATCCAGCCGCGGCAACTTCGTGCTTGTTCCGGACCCAATGCGCGCGATTATGAAGCTGCTTCCCCTGTTCTTTGAAGAGCGTAAGGTTGCGCCGGGCATAAGCCCCAAGGCTGATATTTCGCCATCTGCTAAACTGGGTGAGCGTGTGCACGTCGGCGCCTTTGCAGTGATCGGGGATGACGTAGAGCTTAGCGATGATGTTGTAATCCACGCCCATGTGGTCGTGTATCCCGGTGTAAAAATTGGAGCGCGCAGCGTGCTCCACTCAGGCGTTATCATCCGTGAAGATTGTGAGATAGGAGCAGATAACATCATTCAAAACGGCACCGTCATTGGAGCAGACGGTTTTGGCTACGTACCTGACCCAGAGCTGGGATTGCGGTTGGTCCCGCAAGTCGGAAACGTCGTCCTGGCGGACCGCGTTGAGATCGGAGCCAACACATGCGTGGACCGCGCTACGCTTGGGACCACTGAAATCGGCCTAGGTACCAAACTGGACAACCATGTACAGATCGGCCATAACGCAAAAATTGGGTCACATTCAATCCTGTGCGGCATGGTAGCGATCGCCGGCAGCGCCAATATCGGAAACCGCGTCACCCTGGCAGGCTATGTCGGAGTTAGCGACCATATCTCCATCACCGATGATGTGCGGGTGGGCGCCAAGGGGGGGGTGTCTTGTCATATCCGTGAGAAAGGTGATTGGGGTGGCTATCCCCCTGTCAAGGCCCACCGCTGGCGCATGCAGTACGCCGCCCTGGAGCAGCTGCCCGAAATGATGCGAGATGTAAAACGCCTCAGAAAACTCCTACCCGAAAGTGAAGACGAGAAGAAGTAGGGGAGCGCTTGACACACGCACAGCTCTAAACCTATTGTGTCTGCCGATGGATACTCCACCTACAACACCTCCCATCCCCCTATCTTCCCCAATCGGCCTTGTCGCCGGAAATGGGCGGTTTCCGCTTGAGTTTGCGGAGAATGCGCGCGCACATGGCCTGGCGGTAGTCACCATTGCCATCAAGGGGGAAGCCGATCCGCGCATCGAAGAACTCTCAAAAGAATGTACCTGGGTCCGCATAGGGCAGCTTGGAAAGCTGCTAAAAACTTTGCGGCGCTCCAAAGTGCGTCAAGCTGCGCTTGCAGGGGGCGTCACCCGTGTTAATTTTGTTGATGGGTTCCACATGGACTGGCACGCCGTACGTATGCTCGCGCGCATGAGATCTTTTAATGATGACTCTATGCTGCGTAACATCATTCGAGAGATAGAAGCCATAGGAGTGTCGGTGATCGCCGCCAGCACATTGCTTGAAAAAAGCGTGCCTAAAGCCGGCTTGTTCACTAAGCGCAAGCTTTCTCAAGCCGAAATCGATGACGCGCGCATCGGCTGGACCGCTGCCCGCGCACTTGGGGACCTTGATATCGGGCAAGCGGTAATTGTCCGCAATAAAACCGTAATCGCGGTAGAGGCTGTGGAAGGCACAGAAGAGGTCATAAAACGCGCGGGGCTGGTGCGAGGACAGGGCGGCGTACTGATCAAACTAGCGAAAACAATCCAAGATCTACGCATTGACCTCCCGGCTGTCGGGCTTAAAACCATCGACCAGATGCAGGGGAGCCGATTAAGCGCGATAGTGCTTGAAGCTGAAAAATCAATTATGCTAGACCCCCAAGATATGGTGCGAGCAGCCGATGCTGCGGGGATTGCAATCTTAGCCGCTAGCAGCATTGAAGATTTAAAAAGCTAGGCCCGCAACAGTGCGTCTGCAGTTAGCGGCTCGAGGTTGGCGGCGTACGGCAGCGCTTCCCTGGCGTTGCTGCGGATTAGATCTACGAGCCTAGCGGCTAGGGCTGCGGCGGAAGCGGGGCTTCTTAAGGAGTCGGCGATGCTTAACATACTCTGAGATGTGGTAAAGACCAAAGACATCGTGCCAGCCACAATCTCATTTGTTTTGTCCACATGCTTAAGATTGCTTTCAATCTGTTTCTTAAGCGCGTGCAGATCGTTTAAGGCACGGAAGGCATCGGCGCGATTGGTGAGTTTATAAGTGCCATCTAAGATGTTTTTAGCTTCCTTGGAGGGGTAGCGCCTATCATAGGAGAACGGTTCAGGGACACCACCACTGGCAGTTAGGCGATAGAGCTGATCATAAGGGTTGCCATCCACACCGGTAATTTTACCAAAAGCCCCTAGGTCGACCTGCTCAGTGCTGTTTAAGGCCAGACTAAGGTTCCGGATCGAATCTGTAGCAGCAACATCATAAGTTGTGACCTGGGTACCATCATCCTTGTACAAAAAGAGGTCGTTTAAGTCTGCGCTTGCTTTACTGGAGAATGCAAAGTGACCGTTATCACCGCTACCTTTTTCGAGAGTGGCAAATTCTCCCACTTCCACCCCGGATAGTACATCGCTAAAAGCGGCGCTTCCATCGACATAGGTCGAAACAGTTTCGATACTGCCGTTTGAATCAGTGTCCCGCCCAACCGCAAGCTTATTTGAGTCAACAAAGCCGAGCTTCTTGATGGTATTATCAGCGACTAGCGTATCGTCCTCCGTCCAAGTGGCGGTGTCGAAAAGGTAAGTGGCAGAGTTTTTTTGAACAGCAACATAGGAGAAATCATCGCTGACAGCTAGATTAGAGAGAGAACTTTCATTTCCGCTGGCTCGTAGAGACGTAACTTGAGTAGCGTACTCTCCAAGGGCCGCAATCTGCGTGGTGTAGAGACGATCAGAGCTGCTTCCGTTACCGAGAAGAACGTTAACGCCTCCGTTTGTTTCACTAGACGCCGTCACGATATCCAACGCGCCGTCTCTGTTTAGATCCATAACCGCCACAGAGCTAGGCTCATTCCCAGCTCCAAAAGAAGTGGGCGCCATAAAGGTGCCGTTTCCGTTTCCAATCAGGACGCTCGTAGTGTTGCCGGTCAGGTCCGCCGTTACGATATCCGGAATGGCATCCCCATTTAAGTCCATAAGCGCTACAGACCTTGGATTCTCCCCGGTAGCAAAAGATGTAAAAGCATTGAAAGTCCCATCACCATTTCCAAGCAGGACACCCGCCGTAGAATCCGTCCAATTCACAGTAACCAGATCTGATTTACCATCCGCATTAAGGTCCATCACCGCCACGGCTTGAGGGTCCGCACCGGCCCCATATCCACTCATGGCTTTAAATGTTCCATCCTCGTTTCCGATTAAAACACCGGCGCTCCCGGCTCCAGACTGCGCCACAACCATATCAGGGATAAGGTCGTCATCTAGGTATCCAAGTGCTACGCCTTTAGGACCAACTCCACCGGCAAACGACATGCGCTCATTAAATGTGCCGTTTCCATTCCCAAGCAGCACTTGCGCCTGACCGGCTGATAAATCCGCCCACACCATATCTAGTGCGTCGTCACCATTTAGATCCATTAACGCCACGGACGCTGCTTCCGTGCCTACGAAGAAAGATCTATGAGCTTCAAAAGTCCCGTCTCCGTTTCCCAGCAATACCATAGCGCTGGCGCTTCCTCCCTCGCTTTGGGCAGCTACTATATCCAGATTGCCGTCGAAGTTTAGATCCGCCAGCGTCACCACCTCTCCCGCACCCTGCTTTGAATACGTTGCCTGCGCCTTAAACGTACCGTCTCCATTTCCAATAAGCACACTGCCGTAAGCGCCATTAAGACCAGCTGTTACCAAATCAGGCACTCCATCGCCATTTAGGTCCCCAAGCGCCAGCGACATCGGAGCTTCTACCGTCGCAAACGAAGCAGCCGCATTGAACGTCCCATCCCCAACCGTGCCGGTCTGGACATACGCCACATTCAGATTATCCTTACTCATCGATACGTCGCCGTAAACTTGCCCGAATGAGGCGTTATTTGTGACCTGATGGACCACCGTACGGGTGTTATCGACAATGTAGAGCTGGTTGTACCCTCCGGCGTTTCTGCCAAGGAAATCTTCGGTGGATTCGATCACGGCGTAGCCGGTGGCTTCGTTTACGGTTTTTAGCGTAAAGGCCGTGCTTGAACTGAGGTTCACAGTGTCGCCACCAACAGCGTTGAAGTAGATGTAATCTTTATTGTCTGCGGAGCTGATTGACTTCCAGACATTCGTTGTGCTGCTGATAAAGCCCGTCTTTCCGGTTGTTCCTGAAAGCCCCTGCATCCGATACAGCTCGGCAACTTCGTCTCCTTCATTGGTAAGAATGCCGAAGATGCCGAGGTCAACGGTATTGCTCGGTCCGTAAGCCATACTAAGCGTAACGATGGTGTCGGCAGCTCCAGCCGAATCATAGCTTATGACATCGCTGCCATTTCCTTTTTTAATATACACATCGTTTAGATCCTCAGCCGCTGCGCTGGAATAAGCGAAATAACCGGTGCTGCCGCTACCGACCTGCAACGCCGTGAATTTATCAATATCTACGCCACTCAAAACATCCGTGAAAGTTCCATCGCCGTAACTGTATAGCGAAACCGTATCGGCACTGGTATTTGCGTCACTGTCACGCGCCACAGCCAAAGTGTTGTTATCGATGAAGCTAAGCTTCTTGATGGTGGCATCGGCAGCAAGGGTGGCGTCTTCGGTCCATGAGGCGGTATCGTAAAGGTAGGTAGCTGCGTTTTGCTGCAGAGCTACGTGGCTGAAATCGTCACTTACAGCTAAGTTAGACATTGACGCCAGTGCGCCGGTTGTACGCAGATCTGTGGTCTGACCGGCATAATCTCCGATGGCAGTAAGTTGAGTGGAGTAAAGACGATCCTGCAAGGCCACACTATCCTGCACCACGTATGATAGCTTCAAGTCGTCCGCGCTGATTCCAACGCAGCTATAGCTTACCCCATCAGCTGCATTGTCGGTAACCTGATGCACTACCGTTCCGGTGTTATCCACAATAAAAAGCTGGTTGTGGCCGCCTGCGTTTCGCCCCAGGAAATCCTCAGTCGACTCAATTACACTGTATCCAGTCGTTTCATTTACAGTCTTAACCGTAAATGCCGTGGTGGAACTTAGACTCATCTTGGCTCCACCTGTGGGCCTAATGTATTCGTACTCCATGCCAGTGTCTGAGTCATCTGTCTCCCAAATATTCCAACTGGTGCTGATAAATCCATTCTTCCCTGTCAGACCGCTGGTCGCATTAACACGGTAAAGCTCTAGGTTGTTATCTCCCTCGTTTGTCAAAATTCCAAATATCCCCAGATCCACCCTACCCACAGCATCGTACGCGAGGCTCAAGGTGCTAATCTTGTCGGCGGCTCCGGCTGAATCATACACGCTCACAAGAGTGCCGTCTTCTTTCCTAACATAGATATCGTTTAGATCCTCTGCCGCCTCACTTGCATAAGAAAAGTAACCATTGGTCCCTTCCCCTTTTTGCAGCACGGCGAACTTACCCACATCCACACCGCTAATTACATCGCTGAAACTCCCATCACCCGCGGTATAAAGCGAAATTGTATCGGCCGTAAGGTCGGCATCTGTATCGCGAGCCACAGCCAAGGTGTTATTGTTGATAAAACCAAGCTTCTTTATAGTGTCATCGGCGGCCAGTGTAGCATCCGTAGTCCATCCCGTTGTTTCATAAAGAAGAGTGCTAGATCCCTGCTGCATCGCCACATGCGAAGCATCATCGCTTACAGCCAGATTGCTCATCGAATTCAACGCACCACTGGCACGGGTCGTGATGGTTTGCGTACCGAAGGTGCCCATCGTTTCGATCTGAGTGGTGACTAGGCGATCTTCTTCGATGGGGCCACCGTTTCCAAGATAAATGGAGACCAGTTTTTCGGTACCCGCTGCTATATCAGAGATCCCATCGCCATTTAAGTCCAATATAGTAGCTGCACGGCTTTGGCCACTTGTGCTTAAGCTTACGGCACTTTGAAATGTGCCGTCCCCGTTTCCAAAGAACA
>JAAYZI010000061.1 GCA_012514925.1 Deltaproteobacteria bacterium
CTCCAGCCACCAACGGATCCGCCCCCAAAAGACCTTTAGCCTGGGGCGTAACCAGCATCCAAAGCTCACAACCAGGATGCCGCTGATGCACAGCGGCGATAACGGGAGTGGAAAGCACAACGTCCCCTAAAAATCCGGTTTGCACCAATAATATGCGCTTCATGCCGCCACGCTGCGAAGCCACTCTATCTCTCGCTCGAGGCCTTCCTCTATAGCCACCTTGGGAGCGTAACCCAGCAAAGACTTGGCCCGGCTTATATCTGCACTGGTGTGACGGGCGTCTCCGGCTTGCCTCTCAAGATATGTGACCTGAAGGTCCGGAAAATGCCGTCGCAGCAGCTCAATCACATGGTTAACACTGATAACAGAACCTCCACCAACATTAAAAACCTGCCCGGGTTCTCCGTGTACAGCCGCCAACAAATTTGCCTCTAATGCATCCGTAATAAAGGTAAAATCCCTAGACTGTTCTCCGTCCCCATAAAGCGTAATCGGTTGGTGACAAAACCCGGCTTTGATAAAGCGATGAAATGCCATATCCGGACGCTGTCTTGGGCCGTAGACAGTAAAGTACCTCAATGAAACAGTTGGAACCCCAAACCCTGAAGCATACAGAACCGCCAGATGCTCAGCGGCCAACTTTGTAACCCCATAGGGGCTAACAGGCCTCGGGAGCTGGCTCTCTGCAGTCGGGAAGACTTCCGCATCGCCATAAATTGAAGAACTGGAAGCGCACACAAACTTTTTAAGGGTAGGGCAACTCTTAGCGGCCTCCAACAAGCGCTGCGTCGCCAGGATATTATGTTGCACGTAGCTTTCAAAAGTGTCGCCCCAACTGGCACGAACCCCCGCCTGCGCGGCTTGATGAAAAACCCACTCGATATCACGTAACCTTACAGACAAATCGGTCTGATTTAGATCCTCTTCAAAGAACTCAAAAGCCGCACTATCACGCAGCGCCGCAAGGTTCTCCAACTTGCAAGCCTTTGGATAATAGGGAACAAAACAGTCGATTCCCCTAACTTCATGCCCCTCTTTAATCAGGCGCTCCGAGAGAGAAGATCCTATAAATCCTGCCGCTCCCGTAACCAAGCACTTCATAAAACGTCTCCTCTCAATAACTCGCCAAGGCTCTCACCTTCTGACCCGATACCCGATACCAGATACCAGATACGAGGTAACGAATCACACGTCTGAAAAGCTGTGCGCGAGATATGCGTATGTGACAAGGTTTAATACAAGCCCAAATTAACTAGGGCAGTGTCTGTCATACCTGGCTTATACAGCTTTGTGAGCTTAACCTCTTGTAACAATTAAGTAAACCAAAGGACGTGCTCTAATTCGTCCTTAGACCCTCCTTTAGAGGGAACCATTGGAATCTTATTTGAATCCAAGATATTAGATGAATTTTTACCCACACCACTAAAACTTGCATGCTTAAAATACCACGGGTAGCGCTGCTACTAGCAGCTGAGGAAGAACAGCCCCTACTTCGCGGCGCCTTTCACAGATACAGCTACTGTCTAAGAGAGGTTAACGGACTGCATGAAGTCATCCAGCTTCATGCTGAAGAGGGTGCGCCATTTGATCTAATCGCCATACCCCTTCAGCTTTTCGATCAAACAAGCGGAGTTTCTGCTTGCATTCAAGCCAGAACCACGCCCGAGCTTTCTTCCACCCCAATCATGGCCCTTTCTTCCTCTCGGGACAAAGTCGTACTACAAGCCTTTTATAACGCCGGAGCAGACGTGGTCTTTGCCGCCCCCTTTGATGCAGACATGGTCTTTATGCAGATCGGGGCGCTGGCGCGCCTCAAGCGCGCCTTCGACGAGGAGCTGAATCAGAGCTGTCATGACAGCGGATTGCTGCATCCTGTGGTAGCCGCTTTCCAAAGCGTACGTGAAGGATTACTGCTGATTGACACTAATTATAACGTGATCTTTGCCAACCAAGCCGCGCGCCAGATGCTTGGAATACGTGAATCTCGCATCGAAACAGATTTGGCTATAATCGGAGAGCAATTTAAAAACTTCCTAAAACAGCATGGGAGCCTGATGCAGGGACATGCCCCTACCCAGAAATCCTCACTACTGCAATCCTCCCATGAAGCTAACGTCAGAAGAGTAAATGGCGACGCCTTTAAAGCCGACCTCAGTATTACATCGCTTTTGCGCAGAGGAGACGCCACGGCCGGATATTCCTTGGCGATCACCGATCTAGGTGAGATTCGGCATCTTAGCAACACTCTGGTTCAAGCCCAACGCACGAAATCTCTTTGCTTACTGACCACCGCCGCGTGTTTGCATTGGCTCGCATCCTATCAACGGGGCGGCCGCATCGCGGCCATTCCTTATATAGACCAATTACTGCAGCAAGCGCCTAGGTCTTGCCCACTTAACGCCACGCTCACGGCGTTACTGGAAGTAATTGACTTAGTCAGCAATCCCGATGTCTCTGTCAGAGTCAGAATTGAACAAGATTTGAACCTAGCCGTGCGCGCCTCAGATTTTTTTCAACTCATCGGCCACATCGTTTTGTACGCCGTTGAGTACGTCGGTGTCAGCGGGGAAGTCTTGGTGGAAACTGGAGCTAATATACCGGGGGAAGGTGTAACGATCACAGTTGGGGCCCACTCCCGCCGCATAACTCCTTTCCAATCACAGGACCGGATCTCACAACTGATACAACACGACTTTTTGCAAGTGACGGAGGACTCCGAAGATCTGCTTGAACTTGATGCCGGTCTCCTTGCCGCCCAAAAAATAGCCGAACGCTACCGAACTTTTCTGGAGTGTCAAAATCAAGGTGAAACCACCTTTAAAGTCAGGCTGAAGCTACCAATCGGGGCAGAATCGCGCTAACCCATGGCCCACCAAATTACCAACACCATCAACGCGAAAAGCAGCGTGAATCCAACGCCTAAAATGACCTTATCTTCCAAAGATGCCAGTGAATAATCGCGTTGCGACCGGTCTTTACGATATAGCGCCACGGAGCGCATGGACGGATGACTTATGACCCCGCGCTGCAATTCATGCATATCGATCGGAACCGTTTCATCCTCATCATCTTCAAGCGGTTGCTGCCCAAAAACCGATTTCCTAATAACCCTAGAGCCAGGCATCCCGCCTTCCTGCTCTGTCTGCCGATCCGGATCGTTTCTGCCACCCTGCTCAGCCGACCATCCTTTCGGACGCGCTGCAGAAGGCTTTACGCCGCCTCCAACAATTTCACCGGCCATCGGCGCACGCTTAACCTGAGTGGGATCGTTAAGCACCACCGTATAGTTCGAAATCCGCAGCTCATCACTGTCTTTTAAAGCAGTTGTTTCGGTTATGTTCTCGCCGTTTAACTGCACCGCCAACTCACGAGCCACGCTGTAAGCACAGATGGCATCTCCCCTGCGCTCCACCACCAGAGAGGGCATTTCGAAAAGGTCACCCTCTAACTCCAGATCCGGACTAGCTCCTCCAATTACCAACGCCCGTCCGTACTCAGGAACCGGAAACTCTTCTAGAAATTCTCCATCACGAAAGGCCAATAACGAACGCCCTGCGATGGCGCCGGTACTGGGGACTCCCAACGGTTCCGGCCGGGCATCCGCAGCTTCTTTGACGTATAAAGCCATGTCGGCCAGCTGCACCATATCCCCAGAGCGAACCAAAAAGATGCGATTAGCGTCAACACGCCTACCATTAACCCAAGAACCGTTAGTGCTGCCTAAATCCTGATAAGTCCAAACCCATCCACAGCGTCTAAAAACTCCATGCTGCCGCGACACCGCGCTACGATCCAGTTGAATTCCACCCTCACCCGGCTCACGGCCTACAGTTACAGCGGAGCCAAGCAGCCTGCCTACCTCAACCGAACCTCCCTCGTTAACCTCTTCAAATATTAAAAATTTCGCCATTGATCGCTTTGCAACCCAATCACTAGAAACCGCGTACATCTAAGCGTCCCTCATTTTATTAGAAAGATAGTTCTTTGTACATCTTAGATTTGTATCCGGATATCCGTTCACGTGAATATTAAATTGGGTGATTACACTGTGTTACCAGTGCAATTATCATGAATAGTAACCGTTCACGTACGGAATTGATTACACAAAACCCACTAACATTGAAGCTGAGGGAAAAGGTCCCCTCAGGGGACCATTTTGGGGGGTCCGTTCACAAAATCTGCCGCCCCCGATCAGGGGGTGACCACTTTTTTTTTATGATAATCGC
>JAAYZI010000062.1 GCA_012514925.1 Deltaproteobacteria bacterium
GCGTGGCGTACAGCCTTGCCCGCTCTATTGGTCGGGCTGCTCCTAAGCGCATTCTGGTGGGTCCCTTTTTACGCCCATCTTTGGGTAAGTTCGGGCGGGGCGATTGGGCTTAAAGACACAGCGGCAGGAGATCCGCTCCTTCTCCTTTTTCCTGATCTAACCTGGAAGCGGTTGACAGACCTCGTGCAGTATCGCGCCGCGCTACGCCCCTTCAAGTTCGAGTTCTTGGGGCACCAGTTGTGGTTGCAGATTAATCAGAGCTTAAGCGAGTTCCCGTTTTTAGGGGCGCTTTTGTTGGTTGGCAGCTTGACTGGACTGACCGTAATGCTTAAGTCTGGCCGCTGGTTTTTGCCCTTTACTTTTCTTATTTCCTTACTGCTCTTGCCCCGCGATCTCTTGCCTCAGCTATTTGAGAGCACGGTTTATTATATGCGTTTCGTGCAGCATATTTTCGCTCTGCACCTTATTATTTCCGGGGGCGGGCTGCTGTGGATTATGGAACGTCTGGCGCGCGTTTCCTACCATCATGCCGGAGTGTGGCTGCGTAGGCTCACGGTCGCGGTCATCTGCGCTTGCGTAGTAGGGGGAGTGCTGTTTGAGTTTGATTGGGAGAACCCCTCGCGTTACTCGCGTTTTTTCGGGAAACGTTTTACTTACCGAGTTTCTTTTGAGGATTACGCACAGGCGCGCGAAGCTACCCAGGTCTTAGCATTTATCCGGCAGCTTAGTCCAAGTGGGCGCGTAGCAATTGAAGAGGCACCCGTTTTGCAATCATTGGTCGGCTCGGTTCACTATTTTGATTCATTTTTGCCTCTACAAAGCGGCATCGCAACCTTGCCTGGGCTACTAAGCGAGTCGGCCTTCGGGGGAGATCTTATCAATGCCGCCTTGGCGGTACAAAGCCGACACTTTACCCTGAATCGGCGGACCCTTGCCAGTGAGGAGGAGTTTGCTCAGCAAAGCCTTGCGTCGATGTTGGAGCGTCTCGGCCTTTATCACGTTGAGTATTTAGTCAGCACCAGCCCAAGCTATCTTAAAGCGCTACAGGCTTTGGAGGGAGCAGAGGTGGAGATGCTGGAGCGTTTTGGCCCGTTCGGAGTTTTTCGGTTGCGCAACTTTCGTCCCTTTGTTTATTCCCCTAAGCATCAACCCTGGTTGTTTGTTGAGAAAGGTGGAGCCAAGTTTAAAGATATGGTGGAGTGTTGGTACAGACATCCCACCATGTTTGATTACCCGATAATATACTCCCCACTTCCTTTAGAAGATTTGCCACGGGCGGAGCGGGCGCAGTTAGCGGGTGTGGTAGTGAGTTACCCATCGGGTTACCGTTTGAGATTGGATGAGTACAAAGCTTGGCAGGGGAAAGCAAGTGGCCGGGTAGTGTTTGTGGGGGCGGTTCCAGATTGGCCGGCCTCTCTCGCCGAGGGACAGGTTTTTTTCCCGGACCCAGGTGGGGCTGCGGCTTGTCGGCATCTGACCGGGTATCTTAAGCGGCGGGAGAGTTCCGTGTCGGCTGAGTCGACTGCATCGAGTGTTAAAGTGAGATTTCGAAGCGACAAGCAGGTTAGTTTCGATTCAAAGAGCGGTGTGATAGTAAATTACAGCTTCTCGCCGCGCTGGCGCAGCTCCCGATCGCAGCAGACTGTTTTTATAACGGCTCCAAGTCAGATTTTCGTTTTCGGGCAGGGCCAAAACATGCTTGAATACCGGCGTTAGGGAGATCCTTTCTTAGGGACTAAGCTGAAACGTAAGGGGGAGATAGGGAGAGATAGGGTGAGAAGATTTTTCGCACGTCCTGGTTGTTTGGCGGTGTTGCTGTGCTTAGCGGCGCTAACACTCTACATGTTTTCGGCTTTTCCTGGAGTGGGTGGACGTTTTCAGGCAGTCGATCCCAGTTTGCATCAGTACTATGGCCTGTTGGCTGGTCCCTTTAACTCCCCCTGGCACCCGCTTTATTACACCCTGACATGGCTTTTACAGTGGTTGCCACCGCCAGGCTCATACGCTGAGGTCCTTTTTGAACGGATGCTTGAGCTGTTTGATCTACAAAATTCATACGCTCAGCGCGTGACGCTGTTCTCGTGCGTTTGCGGAGCTTTGACCGTAGCGGTGGTTTTTTTAATCTCCTATCAGATCTCAACGGCCCGGCTTGCGAGCGTTGTGGCAACCGCAATTTTTGGAACCGGTTTTTCCTTTTGGATTCAGTCCACAGAAGCAGAAGTCTACACTTTGCAGAGCCTGCTGCTTGCGTTGACCTTGCTACTACTGATGCGCTGGAGTCGCACTGGCCGGACACTACATCTCCTGTTAGCGCTATTTATTTATACGCAGAGTTTCGGCGTGACACTCGCTGTGGTCTTGGCTCTGCCGGCGCTGCTGTTTTTTTCCTGGTTCACTCACCCTGCGGCATTTCGGAGTAGCAGAGTTGCGCTCTGGACTGCCTTTTTCTTAGGGCTTGTGGCGCTTCAGTACTTACTCTGCTATCCACGCGGCTGGCAAGGCCAACACCTGGCATGGGGGATTGGGGACCCTCCCGATTTTCGCTCTTTCATGTCGGCTGTGAATGGAGACGTATTTCGAGGCTCGCTCTTTGAGTTTAGTCTTCAAGAGCTACTCTTTGATCGCGTGCCTACCCTCTTTTGGTTGTGGAACCGAGAGTTTTTGGGGTTTGGCTGGATCGTCACTATAGCAGGTTTAGGAGTGCTGTTTTACCAGCGCAGTGTTTATGCCTGGACTCTGACTTTAGGTATAATAGCCACCTTTCTTTTTGGAGCCTGTTACGCAGTATACGATGTAGAAGTCTTTCTGTTAACGGCTTGGATCTTTGCAGCCCCGGCCATGGCGGTCGGGTTAAAGAGCATCTTTGAAAAGTTTTGCGCTCCTTGGGCCACATTATCTCAAGGGTTAGCTGGAGCGCTTTGGTTTTGGGCAGTTGTTTATCTCTCACTTCCGGCGCTGCGCGCGGCGCGCTGGGAAGGGTCACCGGACGTAGTGTTTAAGCGTTTTATTTCAAAGCTTGAAGCGAGCAGTGTGCTGGTTAATAACTCCGGCCGTGGTGCTTGGGGATTA
Source organism: Deltaproteobacteria bacterium (assembly GCA_012514925.1). Lineage (GTDB taxonomy): Bacteria > Bdellovibrionota_C > UBA2361 > UBA2361 > JAAYZI01 > JAAYZI01. The sequence continues at coordinate 3,070 of JAAYZI010000062.1, forward strand.
ACCCAGCGCTTTCGCGCCTTGTTTTTGGGAGATCCCGAAATCTGGCCCCCTCAGAGCACCTATCTGGAACCAGATCAAAATGAGACTTACCTGAAGCGCACTTTGCCGGATCCGAATGTAGAGCTTCCCAAAGCGCTTTTGCGCCAAGCTGCTTTTTATGTGGTTGAGCCTGGGCCGAGTGGGGATGAGGAGTGCAAAGTTGAAAAGATCTCCACGAGCTTAAAAGAGATCGTCGACTCCATGTCAGAAGAGGATCTGCTGCTGTTCGTTTGGACAGGCGAGGATGGGCCGCGCCGCACTCTCACCCCCGCAGAGAAGCGCACCTTACGCAGGGTGGGCTTGAAAGGGACCAATTTAAAACATAAGTACTATTTAGGCATCGGCTGCAAAGCGCCTGATTGTGAAGGGGTGGAATTTACAAAGTGGTACGCCCCTTTCAGTTACTCTACCCAGCTTCCGCTTGTAACCAATGGTGCCGCGGGATCTAAGTCAATTCGTTTTGAAGCTCAAGCTTTTGGAAGTGAGGCCGACTTGGTCTTAAGTTTAGACGGAACTGATCTGCTTAGAGCCTACCAGCGCGGTTATGAGGAGGGGTTTCCACAAACACGTTCCGGCCGGGGATTCCAGTTACGCGCTGTTTCTGACTTAGTGCTTAGGCAAGGAAGTTTTGCCGCCGTAGTGGATGGAAAAAACGGCCGGGTTAAGAGCCGTTTCTACACTAAACATCCATCCAGAAGCTTACCATCATTTCAGGTAGGAGCGAGCTATTGCAAAGTCTCGGCACGGAACTTTGACCAGGGTGGTATTATAAAAATGGGTAGCGCCGCCGCCAAACCGTATTTAGGCCTCGGTTTTGGATCGAGTCGAATCTGGGAGGAGCGCAGCGTCGTCCCATCTTTAGGTTCAAAATCCAACCTTTTTCTGCCTTTCCTGGAGCCTAAGGGGAGGTACAGTTTGCGTCTATTGTTTGGAGCGGCTGGGGATCGAAACGGTTTGACCATGACTATCCGGATAAATGGAAAAGCCGTACGTGAAGTAGGTTTTCAAAAAGAGGGTATTATTAAGCAAGTTTTAGACCTGGAACCCAGCACCTTGAGACCTGGTATCAATCAGGTGGATTTTGAGTACACACGCGCGCGTAGCTGGTATGAGCAAAGTGAGGGCGTTATTAAAGACTATTGGCCAAGAGCCGTTGTGTTTTATGAGGTAGCTGTAGAGCCTCACTCTTATGCTGCTGCTAAAACTGGAAAGAGCATCTCTACAGAGGTGGCGCGCCGGAAGTAGAGTGGCTACTTTGTTCCCTCAGCCGCCGGGCAGAGTTTAGCCAGCGCACACTCCCCGCATTTGGGTCGGGGAGCTTTGCACACGCGTCGGCCGTGGAGGATCAGAAAGTGGTGAAGGTTTCGCCAATGCTTTGGCTTGAAGCGCTCCATCAGTTGCGCCTGCACCTTTAAAGGAGTCGACCCCGTTGCTAAGCCCAACCGCCTTGCCACACGAAATACATGTGTATCCACGGGTAGGGCGGGCTCGACTTTTAGTTCGCATTGGATTACCGCGGCTGTTTTTGGCCCTATTCCGGGAAGGTCCTGAAGCGCAAGCGTTGTGGTTGGGAGTTTGCCCCCCAATTCCTCAGTCATGATGCGGGAGAGGGCTAGCAAGTTTTTGGATTTAGTGCGGTAGTAGTTAATAGAGCGCAGCAACTTTTCCAGGTCAGGCAGTTTGGCCTTGGCTAACGCTGCAAAAGATGAATACTTCTTAAAAAGTCGTGGTGTAATTTCGTTCACCTTTTTATCGGTGCACTGAGCCGAAAGAATTACACTTACTACCAGTTCGTATGGATTTGAGAAATTAAGCTCCGAAGACGGATTAGGATACAGCTTACTAAAGATCCTAAGCAGCTTCTTGTCGGAAGCGAGTTCAGTGTTCATAAAGTATCTCTGGAAATAACCTCCAAATCATACTACACTTAAAACGTATCCGGTATCCATCCACGCGGGGAATTGATCACGGAATTAAATTCACTTTCTCCAGAGAAAGTAACATTCACGTGGGCGGATACCATCACACAGACAATGTTAGATTTCTCCATAAAACGTAAAGTCATCCAATCTGGTACGACCCAATATTGGCCTTAAAGCCCAGGTTATCAGAGCCTAGCCTTTCCGCTGATGGCTGATGGTAACGCGAAGTCAACTTCACTTTCTCCAGAGAAAGTAACATTCATGCAAGCGGTTACCATCACACAGACAATGTTAGATTTCTCCATAAA
>JAAYZI010000011.1 GCA_012514925.1 Deltaproteobacteria bacterium
GCTGATAATCATGACTCTAAAGGCAAACAAGGCCAGGGCTGCAACCAGCATCACAACACCAAGGATCGGAGCTTGGCTGCCGGATTTGCCCTGTCGAGTCATCAGCAGGGAAACCGCACCGCCTAAACCCAGAAAAATAACAAGAAGAGTACCGAAACCACCGGTAATCATGATATAAAAATGGTCCTTCATGCTCAATTCACCGTCGGAGTAGGCCGGAGCCTGAGCGCATAGTGGGGCAGCCGTTACCAAAAGGAAAAAAGCCAATAATGACAATCTACTAAGACATCCAAGGAGGAGTTTCATAACCTTAGCTCCTATCGTGCAACAGGAATAAACAGAGCTTGCATAACATAAGACGAAAGCGGCCGCCTTTAAAAAGCCGCAGAGGAAAATCCTCTACAGGAAACCGTTGCGCACTAACATAGTAACTTTATGCAGGAAACTGCTTTTTTGTGAGGCTAAAGTTTAAGGTCTTTAATTTAGGTAAACAAACTATGCGCTTTCCATTAGTCGGATATTGTCTCTTGCTTTTGCTTGGCCTTACCTTGTCTGGCTGTGAGAAGAAGGAAGCTCAATATATTTTAAAGCCTGAGGTCGGAGATACCACCGTGTCCCATTTTGACCTAATGAGTGACCAACCAAAGTACATGCGAGTGCGGAAGTCTGAGTACGAAAGAGCAAGAGCGATTGAAGAACAAAAAAAACTAAGAGACAAAGCCCGAGGCCTCTACGCCAAACAAAGCCGCTGGGATCCATAGACCCGAGCATCTGTTCAGCACTCCTCTTGCAGCAAGCAACGAAAAAGGAGCTTCGCGGGAAGTGCTGTGGCAGAGGCCATCCTTCTCTGTAAAACGCCGCGGCTTACGAGTGTTGTTATTGGAAAGCGAGGTAAAGGGCGACTCTGCCGGGACTCGCCTGCAGAACTCCAATTGCCAATTGTAGCCCTGTTGTTTTTTTAATTTTGCCTCTTCAAAGAAATCTGTGGGTAAATTCTGGCTCTGGTAAGTTTCCAAGTGTATGAAATAAGGCGATTTCGGCACATTTGAATGAGCGAAAACCATAAGCTTTTCTGGTGGTCAATTTTGCTTTGTTGTTAAAGCCCTCGGTAATACCGTTTGAGATCTGCCCCTTTGCATGAAACCAATTCAAAATAAGCGTTCGATTCTTACGTATTGAACGAGCTATTTTTTTCATCGGTTCTATTTGGGACCTCATCACTTGAGAGCACCACTGGTCGAGAAACTTTCCTGCCCAAAAAGGGGAAATATAAGTCCAAAGTTGGTCGAGAGAGCCTTTTAGAAGATAAGCTCGGACTGACTTGAGGTTATATTGAAGTAGCTCGGCAAGTTTAACGTTTTGTTTGTTGGTAAGGTTCTCTTCGCGTTTAAGAAGACACCACCTAGTTCCCTTAAGAATTGGCTCATATCCGTCCTGCTGAAGCTTCCTTGCCTCCCCAGCACGTACTTCGTCGATCGCTCGGTTTATCCGTTGAATCAGATGAAAGCGGTCAAGTACATTGACGGCCCCCGAGGCTTTTTTGCGAATTACCTTGAGATACGGCTTCCAGAGGTCCGAACAAATGAACTCTATCCGCTCCGAACGTTCTCTTCCGAACCAGCGGAAAAAACGCAACAGCGTTTTTGCTTTTCTCTCTTCTCCGACCCAGAGCAGGCGCTTCGAGCAGGAGTCTATTTGATACACCAGTGTCAGATATTTGTGCCCGAGCTGCCACTGAATTTCATCAATACCGAGTGAGCGCACGTTGGATAGGTCAAGATGCTTTCGCCCCCATTCTACCGCCATTTCCACGCTTGAATATACCGTGTACCAGCTTACCCGAAATGCTTCCGCCGTCTCCTTCCAAGAAAGACGTTTAGCCCAACGAGCCAAAAACCACGCATAGCTATTTGTGATACTTCGCTTCCCAGAACCCCAGGGAATTTCTTCAACTTTTATACCACAGCACGAGCAGTTCACCCGACGCATAGAGTAAAGAAAAAACACCGCGATACCCCACAGCGGCACATAGGCAAATCTTCTTTCCGCTAAGGAATCATAGCCGCTCGACTTCGCTCCACATCCTGAGCACAATGGCTTGTTTCCTCTACGTGGCCTAACCCGCACCTCGATGCAGGGATTCCC
>JAAYZI010000063.1 GCA_012514925.1 Deltaproteobacteria bacterium
CTTATTTCTTGAGGAAGGGGTTTAGCGAGACCAACCGCTACGGATTCACTTACAATACCTTCAGAGTCCTCAGTCTCACGCTGAAATTTTAGCGATGGCTTAACTCTATGTTGGATCGGAGCTGGAGCAGATCTCTTCTCTCCAGTGGCACTAGACGCCTTCCCTTTAGCCCTTTCAGCCGACATAACCTTCTCCCTCAATCAGAGGAGTAAAACCTAAAAAAGCACTATTTTCGAAGCGTTAAATACAGGGCAGCTACCCGCAGCGCTCCTGGCTCTCAATATCTTTATGGGACGTTGCGGCTAATAGGTGCCCTAACCCGAACCTTTTAGGTTTTGCCACAAGAAAGCAAAGCCCCACTTTTACTTCCCCCCAGAGAAAACAAAGGTAGAGATAACTATGCGATATTATTAAATAAAATAAAGGTTTGCGGGTTTTCGTAACCTCTTACGCTTGGAATTGATTAAGAAATTGATCATGCAATTTTTGTTCTAAGCCTCAGGGCGGCGGCGCGTCTTGGGCGGTAAAACTTCACTTTCTCCAGAGAAAGTAATGTTCATGTAAACGGTTACAGATTTTCTTACACGTTCGCAGCCCCGCCCGATACCCTGGGCTAGTTAAGCGGCACACTGCCACCCACGCCGAAATTTAAGATCTTGGTGATACTTTCAAAGGTATCCTGCCTCAAGCGTCGGCCCGAATTAGAGGGTACGCGAATAATATCGCCATTTTTCAACCGCACATCACGATCTTCTCCCATGGCGATCTTTTCCAGATTAACCACCAACCTGGCCTTCCGGTCGGCTGTACCGATATCACGGATAACCTCGACCTCATTAACATCTGCGCCGTATGTAATGCCGCCGGCCGCCGCCAGGGCATTTAGCAAAGTCATCTGGCTACCGAGCGTGTATGAGCCCCGCTTCTCAACTTCTCCATCCACGGTGACTGAACCCGCGTCCGGCACAATCACCATATCCCCGCCTCTTACCGGAATCTCTAGTGGAATCCCGCCTCCTGTGCCAAGCACATTGTCAAGATAAAGCTGCACAGAGCTCTTCTCCAAAATGGGTTCATCAAAAGAGCCCATGGCCAACTGGGCGCGTGTCTCAACATCCCCCTCACCGCCCAAACCGGAGAACTCCGCCGGGATGAAATCCACCAGATTACCAGCCTTCTCCGTAACACCGCCGGCGCGGCTGATTAACTCCAACAAACTGTTGGCACCCTTACTAAGGGCGTAATTGCCCGGCTTTCGCACCGCTCCTAAAACCGCCACCCGCTGGCTGCCGTACTTACTTACGGTTACCACCACTTCCGGGTTCTTGACGTAGGTCGATAAACGCCTACGCAACTCAACTGCCAGCTCCGCCTCGGTCAACCCCTGCGCGCGCACCGCCCCTATTAATGGAAGAGCGATCAAACCGGCTTGATTTACGGGAGTTGTCAAATTGAGCTCTGCCACATCAAAAACATTCAGCTCGATATTATCTCCGGCGCCGATGCGATAACTCGCATCCCTCAAATCTCCACCGGCGCGGCTCTTTAGCAGCGCCAACAAACGCTTTTTCTGAATCTCTTCTTGCTCATAAAACAGCGCCTTCTCCTCTTCGATGGAGGGCAGCCGAATACCCTGGCTCTTAGCTTCGCTGATAACTTGAGAGCGGCTCTTGGTCATACTCTTACCGACACAGCCAGAGATCGCCAACGCCAATCCCAACGCGCAAATCCAAAAAACACCAGCACCTCGATTAGTCATAGCTCACATCTCCGTTTTGAACTCTGAAACATTAAGGTTAGACTTACAACCAAAGTGGAAGCTTTTGCGCCTCACCAAAGGACGCCCCTCGCACTCCATCAATGCCAAAGTCTCATCGCTCTCAGCTTTAGAGAATATCTCTGGCGAAGAGGTAAAAAAAGATGAGATTGTGCCCACCCGCAGCGCAGTAAGCCCTGCTTTTTCTTCCTCAAATCCCCTCAGTACGATCTCCTCCGGGCCTCTTCCTCCCTGTGAGCGGGCAACCGGCGTAAGCCGAAGCACAATTTGCCTACCAGCGTGGTAATCAATAATCTCATACCTCCCGGTTGCGACAACATTGGTGCGCCGCCCAAAATCCTCACCGAAAACACGGCCGGCCTGGCCATCTAGTATCGGACAACCACCTAGTTGCATTGGAAATTCCGGGTTGGAACGTGTTAACTGCATATCAACCCCAAGCGAGATGCGATCAAAACCAGATCGGACCCGGCGGTATTCAACTTCTTTAACCCCTGTTAGAGCGCCTACCTTCTGGCAACGCTCCAACGAAAAGCTTAAGTCAGAGAGACCCACCTCACGACCGTTTGCAAATACCACCCCTGGCTTTAAACGAAAGGACCAACTGGAAGCATCTTGGTTGCTACGCACACTCTCACTTGACCCAAGACGATAAGGAGGATCGGCCGGACCCTCCGGATTATGTCGACGCATCAGCCCCTCGCCCACCGCCTGGCGCACCAACCAAGCCGCCTCATGTTCAGAACCGAGCAGATCTAAGTCGTCAGGGAACCTCGATACCCCAAGCGTCACCTGCTCAGCTTGACTAATTGAAACAGCCGCGCCTCCAAAAAGCCAGACCCATATAACGCACACTAAAAACGTTCCACATCCGGCCGCGGCCCTGACAGAAATCGGTGCCAGTTTATGAAATATTGCGCTAGCCATACACATTAATAATCTGCGGCAAAGTGTTAACAAAACCTTGATTGCGCTGGGCCCCACCAAAGTGCACCTTCCAGTACTTAAAATAGCTGCCCTTAATCTTTAGGGCCATCAAAACCCCACCGGCAAAACTAATTCTCTCCACCTCGATCCTCTCTCCCAATTCACGCCAACGCTCATTATCATCACTTACATAAATTCTAAGGAACTGAGGCTCTAAAGCCTTAATATCTTGCAGCGCATGCAGCTCAATCATCTTTACGCGCCGACCTGGCGGCAGATAAAAACCCAGGGTCGTATAGTAGCTGTCAAACGCTACCCGATCTTTACGCCCCCATCCGGCCAAGCAGGTTGAAGCCGGTCGGGTATCAGCCGCCCTCCAAGCCCGCGCCACGTCAAGCTTTCTAATCTTAGATCGCTCTTCAAAATAGCGCTGCCCCTCCTCACTGCCAATCTCCTCGAAATAAGTCGCCATCTCCGTATCAGCACGCTGCCCCATCTCCGCATCGGCCGCGGTGGCCATAAGGCCGCTTAAATGCCGGAAAAAGATCTCAGGTGGAATCTCTCCTTGCCGGTAATCCTGCAGCCCCTTTTTCAGCGCCTTAACCTGCAGATCCTTAAAGCCACTTGCAAAAACAGAGAACCTCTCCGGATCCTTCGCCAAAAAAAGGGCGGCCCACTGGTTAACCTGTGGGAAGCGCGCCGGTACGACCGTCAGTAGATCACTCTCATTGTCGATCTGCTGACGGATATACTCTCTTTGCAACTCCGTAAGGTCCGTCGCTAACAATAATACCCTGCTAAACAGCTCCAGCGCGCGAGTTTTATTTCCGGCCCAAAGCGAGAGCAACGCCGCCCGGTACTGAAGTTCGGCGTCGGCTGGATGGCGAAGTAAGGCCGTTTCAGCTGCTTCCTCAAAGTTTCCGGAGGTAAGATCTTGAGAGCAGCTGACACCTGCTAAAATCTGACGCATATTCGCCCAATTCATCAGATACTGGGCGTCAAATGGACGCTGCTGCACGGCGCTCCCAAGCAAGCTCAGCGTCTTACAGTAGAAATCGATCTTTAGTTCGGGGGTTTTGGCCTGATCTCCGGCAGTTTTAAAGAGCCTAGCTGCCAAGATCTGCGTCTGAGGCAAAGCCGCCGGATCTTTGGCCGCAGCCAGAGCTTCTCTTAACATGCTCTCTCGGGACACCGCCCGCACTGCACCCGCGGAGAGATCTAAAGTCATAGCCTGCAGGCCGTCCCAGCCGCTTTGAGCACGAAGCTCAAACAGAGCCGATAGCACCCCTCCCAGACACACTACGACAGCAACAAACAGCACCAAACCCCTCAGCATGGCACCTACAAAATGTACAAATCCTACTTATCCTGAGCGCTATTCACTTTCTTCGCCGCTTCGCCTACGAGCCGGCATAATACCCCGCTCTGACGAGAGGAGGAAATCAAGAAAGAACTCGGCGGCAGCATGCCCCTGATATTGCGCTCTCGCCGCCATCACCCTCTGCTTAAACAAGCCTTCACCGCAGAGAACCTGCCGGAAAAGCTTGCGCATTAACCCTAAATCCTCGGAGCTCCAACCCGCGCGCTGCAAACCGATCTGATTAAGACCAACCAACTCGGCATGATCTCCCTGGGCGATACAGTACGGCGGTACATCCTTACCAACCATGGCCCCTGCCGCCAACATACCATAATCGCCCAGACGCACGAACTGATGAATGCCTGCCATTCCCCCAACCACTACGTGGTTGCCGACTTCAACATGCCCTGACAAACCAGCGCCATTGGCGAAGACATTGTAGTTGCCGACCTTGCCATCATGCCCAACATGAGTACAAGCCATAAACAGGTTGTTGTTTCCGATACTGGTCAACATTCCCCCGCCCTCGGTGCCCGGCTGTAAGGTCACATACTCACGAATCTTATTACGATTACCGATTTCAAGGCGGCTAGGCTCGCCATGATACTTAAGGTCTTGAGGTACGGCTCCAACCGAAGCGAACTGAAAGATCTCGTTCTCATCTCCAATCTGAGTCCGGCCGGTGATAACCACGTGCGGCCCGATCCGGTTGCGGCAGCCAATCACCACTTCCGCATCAATAATTGAATAGGCGCCAACGCTGGTTTCCGCGCCGATGCTTGCACCCTCCGCCACAATCGCCGTCGGGTGAATCTGGGCTGAAGGGTCTACTGCCATAACAATCACACCAAAAATATACCACCTACGTCATCTAAGCATCCGGCACACTGCTACCGGGAGGAGTCTCCCAAAATAGCTGAATCAATAGCCGAAAGCTTGCCACATGCCACAATTTTTCCATCTACTTTGGCGGTAACTCGTACCACCTGCATAGGCTTACGCCGCCGGATAAACACGGCCTCGATCTCGAGCACATCACCCGGGACCACCATTTTTTTCCACTTAAATTCATCCGCGCCGACCAATAAAACGGCCGAATCAGGACGATCCTCATCGGAAGCCTTGGCTAAAATAGCCGCAGCCTGAGCCATCGCCTCCATAATCAAAACACCCGGCATAACCGCGCGCTGCGGGAAGTGCCCCTCAAAAAAATGCTCATTAGCTGTAACATTTTTAATGGCAACGACCCGGTCACCTTCGATAAATTTTATAACCTTATCTACCATCAAAAAAGGATAGCGATGCGGCAGCATTCGCTTAATCTGTTCAACGTCAAAGACAACCTCTTGCGGCATAGCTCCTCTATATAAAATTATTGAACGGATACGAATTAATTTTTATCTAGCATTTTTATAAGATCTTCAGTCAGATCGACGCGGCTGGAAGCGTACACTACAAACTGCTCGCCACGCTCCAACACAAAACGGCACTTGTGCTCCTGGTTCAGTTCCTTTAGAGCGCTGTTGGTCTGCTTCATCACTTTAGCGACGGACTCGTTGTTCTTACGCAAAAATTCCTGGCGCATCTCAGCCAGAGCAACCCCTAACTCACGCTCCTTCCTTTGTAAAGTTAGAGTCCTGCTCTCCAAAGCCTCTGCGGAAAGAATCGCCGATTGTTTGCGAAGGTTTTCCCTAAGCTCCTCCGTCTCGGCTTTAAGCCCTTCAACACGACTCTTACTCTTTTGCATGTCAGCCTCAAGGCTGCTGGTGGCGGCCTTGCCGATACGCGACCCCTCAACCACACGCTGCATACTAACAACGCAGACCTCTCCGAGGGGAAGAGTTTTACCTTGCGCCCAGCTCAAAACGGGCAGACACAAAAACGCCGCCGCCCAAACCACCAACATATTGAAATTCCTAAACAAAGAACTTCCTCCAAGAGCAAATTGCACATCCACGCCCGAACCTAACACTTTCTTTAAGAAAAAGGTACCGCTAGAAGCAAATATAGAGAACCCCCCGAAGGAGGGAGGGAAATCCCGAAAAACAACCGGATAATCCAAGGTGTTAAATCCCTCCTCTCATCCCCTCCCCCGAAGGGGGGCTCATCCCCTCCCCCGAAGGGGGGCTCCTCCCCTCCCCCGAAGGGGGGCTCATCCCCTCCCCCGAAGGGGGGCTCATCCCCTCCCCCGAAGGGGGGCTCCTCCCCCTCCCCCGAAGGGGGGCCTCACCCCGCTCCCATCCTGGGCTTAGACGAAAACCCAAACGCTTTCCGCAGTGCTATCCGTATTAATCCTGAAGCAAATATCCGCACGGTGTTTATGCGAATTGTGGGCGTTCCAACGTTTTCCCTATCAGCCCAAGCGATCGCTTTAATCAAACCCCGCCGCGGCGTATTTTTAATTGATCTGTCTTCATCTATTCACGAAATTACTCATTCACTAGTGCCGTCTAATAACGAGCAAAGCGCTACGCTCTACGCCTATCCATTACTGGAGTCTTGTAGGGAAGGAACGATAGATCCAGAAATGATTTACGATCTCCCAGGCACTGAAGAGCTCAGTCCTAGAAAGAAGTTTGAACAGCTTGAAAGGCAACGCCCTGGGGGCGAAATAAATCAACTCCTGTCCTATCAAAGCGACTTCAAGTGCTTTGATATAGACTTATCGCCCGATGAGAACAAAACTGCCTTTGCAATTGATCTAGTCCGAGAGCCAGAACCTCTCACCACTATCTTAAGAGGTGTAAACAGCGCCCTGCTGCGCTATGAACGCAGAGCGCTTGCGGGTGACAGGGTGGGCGTGTTCGGCTTTGACGACCGTATAGAAGGGCCTCTAAGAATCCGTTCGACCTTAAACGCTAGCAAAGAACTCTCCCTAGTGAGACCAGATCACTTCGATGGAGAGTTCCGGGAAATGCTAGAGGCTACTACAGGGCCGTTCGTTAAAAAAGACGGTACCAACCCCTCACATATTGCTAAATTTCTTTTCCCACAGTTTCTTAGCAATAACGACCCACCTGATGGAGAAGACCCTAAACCGATCGGAACTGATATTGGAAGCGCTCTTACGCGGGCGATTGATATTCTAGATCCTGATTCAAACGAGTTTAAGTCAAGCGAAAATTTTATCGTTCTTTTTAGCGATGGAAAGAGTAATTGTGTAAAGAACAACGGGTCAGCTACATGCAACGGAGGAGACGCATTAACTCACAGGACATCTATTTCAAACGCGCTTAATTCGCTTAAAGGATCAAATTCTCCGCTTGAAAGGTTAGTAGAAAACGGGATTACCCTGCACACCGTGCTTGTTAGCGACAGTGTCCAGCCGCATTCACTCTTAAAGGCTAATCCATCAAAAAGTGGGTGCCTGGACGACCTCACATCGCGCCGTATGGCTGACGCCGGTCATATGGGCTATGAATTTGTAAATTGGGGGGATGGTTTTGGAGACGAGCGCCGCCGGGTTACGCCGCCTTATCATTATGCAAACAGGTTCTATGAAGGCTCGCGAGCTACCGGCGGATTTTGGACTCCGCTTAGAAACCCGTGCATTCCAGGGACTAATCTTCTTGATCCCTCTTCTCCCACAGGCCTTGAAGGATCCCTTCATCGTTCCTGTATGAAAAAACCCGCAGGGAGTACCCTTTCTTTGAATGACCTCGAAGATAGTCTGAAAACAATATTTCAAACATATAACTATCTTGACAATAGCGGCAGGTTGCTATGCGACCCTTACGGGCGTGACCTCCGCGGACAAATTGATGATTTTATAGACCTCTTGATGGGGCAGAACCCGATCCGCCTGGTAGGACGGGGCTAAAGACACTAAAGCGGGGCCCCAAACGAGAACATAGTCACCATTGCGTCCTCGCCCGGCTCTCGATCCGTCGGGAAGCCGAACTCCAGCCTGATCGGACCAAGCGGCGACATCCAGCGGATACCAACTCCATATCCATAACGTAACTTGTCGAAATCGATATCCTCGTCATCATCGTAAGCCTGCCCGGCATCGTAGAACAACACTCCCTTAATACCCGCAGAGTTAATCAGAGGGAAGAGCAGCTCCAAATTATTAATGACCTGTTTACTTCCACCGTACGGATGGTCCCTGTCATCCCTAGGGCCCAGACTACGGTCTTCGTAGCCGCGCACGGAGTTAATACCTCCGGGGAAATACCTACGAAACAGAGGGAATGGATCATCGTTATAAGTCTTACCGTAGCCAAATTTAATCCGCCACGAAAACACAAAATCGCCCCAACTTGGCGACCACAACGGGTAGTACCAAGTATTAGCGAATTCAGCCAACCAATACTTCTGATCTCCTCCCGCGCCTGTAAGTTCCAGCGATAAAGACTGCCGCGAACCAGAAACCGGATTCATCGGGTTGTTGATCGTATTTCTCACCAAACGCGGAGTAAAACCCGAAGAAGTGGAACGCCCCTCAGAGTCGATCACCAGCTGCGCCGCATTTTGCGGGTCAACATCGTCAATTTTAATATCCGCATATTCATATTTTACACTGAAATGAATATCTTCTGCCCAAGCTCCAGCCCCCAACTCCTCCAAGGGATATCCAAGAGTGGCGCTACCACCCATCATCTGACGATCAAAGTCGATAAACTCCCGCTCCGTTAAGAACAAGTCAGCCCCTAATGACCAGTACGAATCCTGAAAACGCGGATCCTCAAAAGATAGTACAAAATTCTCGCGCTCCGAACCGAGGTCAATATTAAGCATCAGCTGGCGCCCGGTGCCGAAGAAATTATTCTCAGAAACTTGTGTATTTACGATAAATCCATCGCCCGTAGAGTATCCTGCCCCCACGCTAAAAGCTCCGGTTGACCCCTCACGCACATTAACATCCAAATTGATCCGATCCGCAGCGCTGCCCGGTTCCTGACTGATATTAACCTCTTCGAAGTAGCCAGTACGCTCAAGCAAAGCCCGACTACGCTTAATCTTAGACGAAGAATAAGTCTCACGTTCAGCTAGCTTGAGCTGCCGCCGAATCACGTTATCGTACGTTTTTTGATTGCCTTTAATATTGATACGCTCCACCGTAACAACATCACCCTTACTGACCTTAAAATTCACATCCACTGACGAAGACTCACGGTTTACGCTGGTGTCAGGCACGACATTAGCGAAAGCGTACCCTTGATCACCGAATTTATCGCTGATCAGAAAAGTGTCTTCCCTTAACAAGCTGGCGCTAAAGACCTCGTTACTTTTGGACTTTATACCCTCTAGTGTTTCATTTACCGAGTTATTAATCAGATCTCCCGACGCGGATAGCTTGCCGAAATTGTAACGCGGACCTTCAACCATGGAGAACGCCACCTTTAATCCATCCGGCACTTTTTCAACTGTGGCATCGCTGACCCTACTCTCGATAAAGCCGTGGTCTAGCAGATACTGCTGTAGTATAAGCTTATCGTTCTGAAGCAGATCTTGATTCACCCGGCCCGTTCCAAACAACCAGGAGCTCCACCACTTGTAGCGCTTGGTCTGAATGCCATCCAACATCTCCTCAGTGTCTGCCTTATCTGCCCCCGCGATCTCTACTTTGCGAATACGATAGCGCGCGCCTTCCTGGACGTTGAAGGTGATATCCACTTGGCCCTCACCCGAGACCACCACGGAATAATCAAAAGCTGCGTCATAAAATCCCTGAGTTTGGTAATATAAAACCGCCTTCTTAATCAGCCCATTTATGGCGTGCTTGTCTACAAAGCGTTTGGCGTCAAATTTTAGAATATCCGAGAGATCAGCGGCGGAAACCTCTTTATTCCCATTGATAAAAACC
>JAAYZI010000064.1 GCA_012514925.1 Deltaproteobacteria bacterium
AATTCGTAAGCGACTTGACGATGGCTCTTACCTTGAGGATCGGGAACGGTTAATCGCGGATATCCAGAGCGATCCGGCCCTTTTTCTGCACTGTGCGCGCTCTCTGCTACCCTTTAGCGAAACTGGACTGGCGGGATTTGAACCCTTAACGGAGTTACGCCGCATCGACTCGCTTAAATTAAAAAGTATCTTTGATATTTCTGACCGGGACATCTCCATGCACTCCCTGAAGGAGATGAATCCAAAGCAAGCGGCTTGTCTGCAATACGCTCTGCTTAGCGCCCACACCGCAGGCACTATTGCAAAGGACGCCAAAGTCTCTCCAGACTTGGCGTTCTCAAGCGCATCCCTGCGGCAGCTAGGTAATCAACTAATCTCCTGGAACTATCCACGCATCTATTCTCAGGCGATCTCCACCCACCGTCGAAATAAAACTCCTCTTAACCTTGAGTTTCAAAAGCTACTGGGAATTACTCCCACGGAAATCAACACAAAGTTTGCAACTGATTGGTGCATGCATCCTGAGATTAGGCACGCTTTAGCATCCGAAGTCGGCGCTAAAGCCGACCCCTTGCAAACATCTAGTCATTTGACCCTCCCAAAACTCTGCAGAGTGAGCGAGCTTTTTGCGCAAGTAAAAGATCCAGTCAACTATCCTGAGGCCGCGGCCAAATGGGAAGCCGTTGAAAATCAACTATCCGCATCACTCGATATGAATGGCTTTGCAGTTGCGACTAAAAAAGTAGAAACCCTGGTTGAGATTTATGCGGAAACCAGCCCAGCTATCTTGCACCTACCGCTTGCAGCAAAATTGCTAGCCAGGCGCAAAGCCGACAATCACGGCCGTGAACTTATGGAGAAAAACACTTATGTTCAGCAATGTCCGGAACACTTACAAGAGAAATTCCTAGAAGTTTACGCACTGCTGGAACAGAGCAAGCTATGCCTAGATGCAATTAGCCTGCTCTTAGAATCAGTGGTACCACACATGGGCTTTAAGCGAGGATGCTTGTTCCTACTCAACCAAAACAATCTAGAATTGCAGCCGGTACTTAGGATCGGGGATCTGCCTCTCTCGGCGTATCACACTTTCCTACTGAACGCCGGGAGTGATATCGCCGCGTCAATGGGGAGCAATGTGCCGATCCGTCGCGATGCCCTTGGGGTAGATGGTACCCTTAGCTCAATCGTCTACGGTGCACTGAACCACCCACGCTATCAAGGCGTGCTCTATCTTGAACTGATGTCTGAAGACGAGCAGTCCCACCCCTATCACGGACTAGCTTATTTCCACGCAGTGCGCCTGGCCCTAAACGATTGCCTAGGTGAAGGCATATTCGACCGTCGATCTGCGCGTTAACCCATATATTTCACCAAATTTCGGCGCAACGGACAATCTGACGCAGCAGGAATCTGGTTAAATATACAGGCCGACCCCAAACTCATTCAGGTGACAGCCGCTTTTTAATGTCCTATCCTTACGCCATGGAGTCAAGTGTAAGAGTTTTTGCCCCGGCAACAGTAGCAAATGTTGGCTGTGCCTACGATATTTTAGGCTTTGCGCTTGAAGCGCCTGGTGATGAAGTATGCATAAGCTTAAGCACTGAACCAGGTGTGCGTATCACAGCCATAAGCGGAGACGGGGGCAGACTACCCCGTGCATCCAACCAAAACACAGCAGCCGTAGCGGTGCAGGCTTTTTTACGCCAGATTCCGCTTGAGCAAGGAGTTGAGATAGAGGTGCATAAACGCATGCCGCTTGGCAGTGGTTTAGGCTCTAGTGCAGCCAGTGCCGCCGCGGCGTTGCACGGCATAAATTATCTAGCCGGCACTCCCCTCTCCCAAACTGAACTGATTCCTTTTGCCATGGAAGCAGAGAAGGCGGCTTGCGGATCCGCCCACGCCGACAATGTTGCGCCGGCTCTACTAGGCGGATTTGTGCTGCTTAGAAGTTACGAACCGCTTGACGTTGTTCCGTTACCACCGCCTCCTAATCTATACTACACCGTGGTACATCCCGAAATTGAGCTAAGAACAGAGGATTCAAGAAGAATCTTAAAGAAAGAGATCCTCCTTAAAGATGCGGTTGTTCAGTGGGGCAACATCGCCGGCTTGATTACCGGGATTTTGCAGAAAGATCTGGATTTAATTGGACGGTCCCTAAACGACATTCTAATTGAACCTGAACGCTCCCTATTAATCCCAGGCTTTGAGAGCGTTAAGCTCGCGGCATTAAATGCCGGAGCCCTGGGTTGCTCTCTTTCTGGAAGCGGCCCATCTCTGTTTGCTTTTTCTGCCTCACTCCAAACTTCGCAGGCCATCGGCACCGCTATGGGCTCAGCCTTTGCCGACCTAGGTATCAAAACTCAAAAGTTTTCCTCTTTGATAAACTGCTCCGGACCTACATTGATAAAACCATCTACGCATAGAGCTGCATAATGCGCTACTACAGCACCAACTCCAAACTGGAACTAACAACCTTCAGAGAAGCGGTGATTCAAGGGCTTCCCCCCGATAACGGCCTTTTTATGCCGGAATATATCCCTGCCATCCCACCCGAGTTCTTTAAAGCCTCTCGGCAGCTTTCTTTTAAAGAGATCTCCCTTCATATAGCCCAAGCCTTTATCGAAGATGAAATTCCGGCTACAGAGCTAAGGAGAATCGTCGATGACGCTTTTAACTTCGAGCCTAAGCTAATCCAAGTTCAGCCACACATTTACAGCCTAGAGCTGTTTCATGGGCCTACCCTGGCTTTCAAGGATTTCGGCGCTAGGTTTATGGCCCAAGTCATGGCCTATTTTGCGGCAGACAGCGAAAAAACACTTACAATTTTGGTGGCCACATCAGGCGATACAGGCAGTGCGGTAGGTAACGCTTTTATGAACTTACCAAACGTGCAAGTGATGCTGCTTTACCCAAGTGGCGGCGTAAGCCGCATCCAAGAGCAGCAGCTTACCACACTAGGAGGCAACATCCACGCGCTTGAAGTGGAGGGTGTCTTTGATGACTGTCAAAGACTTGTTAAACAAGCTTTCTTGGATACCGATCTTAATCAGTCTTGGATGCTTAGCTCCGCCAATTCAATTAATATCGCCAGGCTGATCCCACAAACATTTTATTACATACACGCTTATGCCCTACTGAATGAGACAGAGCGCCAGATTATTATCTCAGTTCCAAGCGGAAACTTCGGAAACCTCACAGCGGGGCTTTTTGCAAAGAGCATGGGGCTTCCGGTATCTAAATTTGTGGCTGCCACTAACATCAATGATGTTGTTCCGACCTATCTCGCCTCCGGCGAATTTGTTCCACGCGCTTCACTACCCACAATTTCAAATGCTATGGATGTGGGGAACCCAAGTAATTTTGCGCGCATGCTGAATCTTTACGATAATGATCTAGACGCGATGCGCGCCGATATTTACGGCTGCTCGTTTACTGATGAACAAACCCGACAGGCTATGGCTGAGGTCTTTCACAACCAGGGCTATGTACTGGATCCCCACGGTGCTGTAAGCTACTTGGGATTAAAAAGTTATAAACAGCAGCACCCCGACATAACTGGAATATTTCTTGAAACTGCGCACCCCGGCAAGTTCCACGAAACGGTGGAGAGCGTGACGAACCAACATCTGAAACTGCCGCCACGGCTGGCGGCATGTTTGGATCGTCCGAAAAAGGCGACTAGAATAAGCGCTGATTTTGGAAGTCTCAAACGAGTACTGATGGAAATTACTTCTAATTTGGGTTTTTCATTTTCATGATTCAATTGTAAGGGGAGATTTTATGAGTACTGATACAGATAAAAAATTCGCCATAATCTCTGAGTGTATGCGTGGAGACGGACAGCCAGAAGCCGCCATTCGAGCTTTTGAGGCGCTCTTTAGCCAGCTTGAACATGGAAGTAGCGGCGCTATTTCGGAGAAGGAGATCGATCCAGTGACCTCCCTTCCAGCCCTTGATGATTTAATTAAGCCGCAGGGCAGCGCTCTGCAGCGGCCCCTGGCACAAACGGTGATAATTAAGCTAAACGGCGGGCTTGGAACCAGTATGGGGTTGGATGGTCCAAAATCACTCCTGCCAGTAAAAGAAGATCTCACATTCTTAGACATCATTGCCAAGCAGATCATCTATCTTCGCCGCCACTACAACGCCAAAATCCCGCTGCTGTTAATGAACAGCTTCTCCACCCACCACGCCTCACTTGCAAAGCTTGCTGACTATGCGGAGCTGCCTCTGGCTGGTCTGCCTCTGGACTTTCTGCAACACCGCGTGCCCAAGCTGTGTAAGCAGAGCTTGACTCCGATTGAGTGGCCAGCCAACCCTGAGCTGGCTTGGTGCCCTCCCGGGCACGGCGACCTTTACGCTGCGATTGCCTCCTCCGGCACCCTGACAAAACTGCTGGAACGTGGCTACCGCTACGCCTTCATCTCCAACGCGGACAATTTGGGAGCCACTTTGGATACCGCGATTCTGGCCTATTTTGCCGAAGAAGGGCTACCGTTCTTAATGGAGGTCACTCCTCGCACAGCAGCTGATCGAAAAGGCGGCCACCTGGCCCGCCGCAAAAGTGATGGGCGGCTAGTGCTACGAGAGTCAGCGCAATGCCCGGCTCAGGACGTGGAAGCTTTCCAAGATATAACACGTCACCATTTCTTTAATACCAACAACCTTTGGGTTAATTTAGAGGTTCTTGCCGCCATGATTGAGGAACGCGGCTATGTGCCGTTGCCCTTGATTAGAAATGAAAAATCAGTGGATCCCTGTGACCTTTCAACCCCTAAAGTCTATCAACTTGAAAGCGCCATGGGGGCAGCGATTGAAACCTTTTCCGGCGCGGGTGCTATTAATGTCCCGCGTACGCGCTTTGCCCCCGTTAAACAGTGCGTAGACTTGCTTTCAATCTGGTCTGATGCCTACGTTCTCACGGAAGATCTGCGCATCTCACTGCACCCCTCACGCCGCGGTCAGCCTCCCACTCTTAAACTGGATGAAAATTACTACCGTATGATAAGCGATCTAAAAAAACGTTTTCCCAATGGAGCGCCATCACTTCTGGAGTGTGAGAGCCTTACTATCGAAGGTGATATAAGCTTTGGGGCAAATGTTAAGCTAAAGGGATGCATCCAGCTAAACAGTGAGAAAGACGGTGCCAACATTCCAGCCGGTAGCGTGCTGGAGGGTTGATTAATTCTTATCAGTACCATTTTTAACCGCCTGAAATTACAGGAGAAGTCTATTTATGCCAATAATTTCGTAAGCGTTCCAGGTGTAGTGAAATATCCGTTCACGTGAATATTACTTTCTCTGGAGAAAGTGGAATTAATTCCGCGTTACCGCCGAGAGGCTTAAAATAAAAATTGCATGATTAATTCCACGTGTAAGCGGTTACTCATTTATTTACCACGGCCGTTACTCCTCAACCCACTCCCGACCCTGGTAGTGGAAGCGTTTCGGCACGCGGCTGTTTAAGCTTAAGCACACCTCGCGAGGATCCATCTCCGTCAGTTCCGCTATTTCTTCTACTGTTATGCGTTGCCCGGCCTGATTGCCAATCAATACCACTTCATCTCCGTTATAAGCTTCGCCATCTCCTATATCGACCATAATCTGATCCATGCAAACCCGCCCGACAATCGGATAGCGCCGCCCCCTCACCAAAACCCCGCCGCAGTTCGACAAGCGACGAGAGTAACCATCTCCATATCCAATCGGCACCGTAATCACGCGGGTCTGCTTGGGAGCTCGCCAAGTCAGATCGTAACTCACACCTGCCTCAGCCTGTACCACCTTGAAA
This sequence comes from Deltaproteobacteria bacterium, assembly GCA_012514925.1. Classification (GTDB taxonomy): domain Bacteria; phylum Bdellovibrionota_C; class UBA2361; order UBA2361; family JAAYZI01; genus JAAYZI01. The sequence goes on from JAAYZI010000064.1 coordinate 5,798, forward strand.
TACACGACCTTTGAACGCAGCGCGAGCACCGGCGTCAAATCCATCCGACAGGCCGGGTTGGAAGACGGCGAAACTCCGTAAAGCATCAAGCCCGGGCGCACCATATCCAAACGGCTTTCAGGTAGCCGCAGTAGCGCGGCCGTATTAGCAATGTGCCGAAGCGGCACGGCGTGCCCCTGCTTCTCAAAAAACGAGCAGCACTCTAGAAAACGCTCAAGCTGTGAACGGGTAAAACTCAGGTCCTCACTCTCAGAAGTCGCAAAGTGGGAGTAAATACCGACCACCTCGCTGTGCCGCAGCGTCAACGCCCGCACCAACAGCTTTTCAGCACTGTAGTAGTGCACCCCGGTGCGCTCCATACCGGTATCAATCTTAAGGTGCACCCGCGCCCTCACACCACGAGCCGCCGCCTGCTCTTCAACTGCTTCGAGCTTCATCAGGGAAGACGCGGTAATGTCGATCCCATAATCTAAAAAACCGGAAAGTTGGTCGCACGAGATCCCAGACAAAGATAGAATCGGAAGCTTCAAACCTGCCCTCCGCAGCGCCATCCCCTCCTCAAGATACGCCACTCCAACCGCTGCCGCACCGCACTGCTCCAACACGCGCGCACTAGCCACCAGTCCATGTCCGTAGGCGTTGGCTTTTAAGACCGGCATGACCTTGGCAGGAGCCGCTAGAGCTTTGATGCGTTCAAAATTGGCCGCCAGCGCATCCAGATCGATATCAACTACGGTCGGACGAAGTGAAAGTACCTGTTTTTGAGTGGGAGTCTGGGCCATACCGCCCTGACTATCCCACGCTCAGGTTACTTCTTCAAGATCATACAGAGACAGGAATTAAATACGTAAGTCAGAATTTAATCATACAGACAGTGCTAGGTTCCTTTATATAAAACGTAAGGTCGTTCAGTTTGGTATGACCTAATGTTAGCCTTGTCGCATATGCATATCTCGCGCAAAGGATTGACAAATTAAGCATCAGAGGGTTATGCGCGAGATATGTATATATGATAAGGTTTAATAAAAGCTTCGATTAAACTGGGGCGGTGTCTGTCATATTAGATACTGACTAGTACAAATTAAATCAGCTCCAACGCATCATCCGGCACCCAGCAGCTACGGCCATCACTAAGTTCGATCTGTACCCAGCCCGGCCTCTTCTCCAACATACGAAACTCAGTACCCGAGTGAAGCGGATCCTTAAAAGCCGGTTCGTAGCTTTGACCATCTCCTTTCCGGGCCACAATCTGCTCCGCCACGATCACCCCTTCACGCACCTCACCACGCACAAAATGATCATATCCAAGCGAAGCAGCCAGGCTAAGGGCCAACACCGCCGTCAGACCGATCACCCATCCTGGTAAGAATGTCCGGCGAAAAATACGCATCGCCGCGCCGCACCAAAAGAGCAGGAAGAACAGCGCAAACAATCCGGTTCTTGTGCTAAACGAAAGATCGTAGTGCCAAAAAATCAGTATCCTTAGGATGCGCGTATCTTGACGTTCCTGGATCTTATCAACCCTACGGCTTCGAGCATACTCCAGATTCTGAAGTAGATTCGCATCGGAACTGTTGTACAACATCGCGCGCCGGTAATTAAGAATCGCGCGCCCCAAATCCCCTAAATAAAAATAAACATTGCCGATGTTATAGAAGATCTTTTCGTTCTTAACCTGTCCATCCCGCACCAAGCGCTCGAAACGAAGCAGAGCTTTGTTGTAAAACTCAACCGCCTCTTCAGGTGATCGCGCTGAGACCTCACGACCCTGGCGAAAGAAAAGATTTGCCTCCTGCTGCAAGCGTATAGACTCCCCTACATCAAGCGGCTGTGCCAAAACCCAGTCGATCACCAAACAGGCCAGTACAGAAAAAACAACTATCAAAGTCCCACGCCGCATCACCTAAATCCCCGCTCGATCTGTTTAACTAGTATCAGAGCCTCACTCACCAAATCTTGGGGCGTTTGCGCTGACTGTAGCTCACTCCCCCCATAGCTTCCCGCCTCGCATAGCTCATACAAGCGCTGCAGCCGGTCTCTAAGCTCCACCGGCACTAAGTGCTGCTGCAAATCCGCCAGCACTTCATTAAGGGCCAAACCAGCCGGGGCCTTTCTAAGTTTTGCCGCCAGATACTCTCTTAGTGCCCGCAGCAAAGCGGCATAATAATCGGCGCTTCCCGGACGTGCTGATTTAATCTCCGAGACAGCGGCGTTAAACTCACGTAAAGCAGCGCGAAACTTGAGCGCAGCCGGATCGGCCAACCGACGTCTGACAAGAGCTGTCCCTACCAATAACAAAATGTAAGCACCAGGAGGTATAAGAAGCAAGGTCGGCCAGAAACCAATCAGTGGAGGCAGGTCTTCCTTTTTTAGCACGCTCTCGTCTTCATAATTATGGGCGATACCTTGAGTCCAAGTTTCAATCTCACTGCCAGAGATATCTTGGACCTCCCGCCCCTCCGCGTCCAAAGCAGTTACAACACGGGTGGCTTGAATCTTAAGAGGAATAGGCTGGGTGCGCGCCGTCTTATAACGCCCGCTCCTAACGTCAAAATACGGAAGCTCAATCGCAGGAACCTCCTTAACATCGGCGCGTTTGGCCCGAATGGTCTGAGTAAAGGTTTTTACCGCGCCGTTTACCTTCCCAGGCGCAATTTCGGCCGGAACCTTAAAGTCGCGGGTTAAGTTCTTGTCCTCAGCCAGGTTGGGAAGCTCTACCTGCTCTAGGTAATCCGGGCCTGCAACCTGCACCGTTAGCGTGATGGGATCCCCTACCCTAGCCTCGGTCGGCAACGCTTCCGCAGCCACACGGTACTCTCCCACCAACCCCGAAAAATTAGCGGGGCGTCCCTCACTCGGCAACTCTTTAACTGTAACGACCGGCTCATTCGAGGGCGCCACCATCTTTTTATAGATAGCTTGACGCCCCATCCCAAACGGCATGTTCCCCTGAAAGAAGTCGTCAAAAGAGTCAAAGAGGCCGCCACCTAATCCCCCTCTTCGATAACCGGCTAGGGCATTAAAAGCCACGGTACTCTGCCCTAAACGCAAAGTGCCGGCTTCTTTTGGAATAAGCACTTTTCTAAAACGCAGCGCCGTAAACTCACGGCCTTTGTATTCGAGGCGCATTTTTCTTGCCACGGTATCGCCACCCCCAACATCAATCTGGAGATACTCCTCTCTATGCGCCGGATTGATACGCTCCTCAAAATCGACCACCCTAAAACGTTCATCATTCAAAAACGGCAGATGAAACTGAAAGCCCTGTACGTCCTTGGCCAAATACCAAGTAATTGTAAGAGTAAGCGGCTGGCCGACGTAGGCCTCGGCCGAGGAGAATTCCATACGCAATTTAAAATCCTGACTCTCCCCTGGTTTAACGGCGGTGATAAAGTGCATCTTGGTGTAAAGCACCCCTCCGCTCGTTCTGACACTGGCGGTTGGAATTAGAAGCTTACCGGCCCGCTTTGCAATCAATCTATAGGAGAATACGTACCCGCTCTCCTCATTTTTAACCATGCGGCCGTTTATAATCACCACCGAAGAGCGGCTATCCCGACTGCCCCCATCAAACTCCACTGAAAAATCCTGACTCTCCGAGAGAACAGGTTCAGAGGGAGAGTCATCCCCGGTTACCTTGATCCTCATGCCGAATGACTCACCGACGAAGACTTGATCCTTCTCAAGCGTTACGGCTACATCTTGCCCCTGAACCGAAGTAGGACAAAACCAGAGCGAAAGACAAAACACAAGCGCTAATAGCATACGCGCCATCACATCACGAAAGTGTCCAAGGTACAATTTCATACCCGTTACAACCATGCTCTCACCTGTACTAGCCGGTATTCTGTACATCTCACCAATCCTTCCCCACCGGCGCTATTTGCCCCGCCCCTCTTGAACTTCTAACCTCACGCCTCTCATCTTCGTCCCTGATAATATCGTAAGCTGTCTCATCCTTAGGCGGTTTTGCATCCTCCTGGTCTTGACCTGCTTGCTCAAAAGAGTGGGGTTCAGGGGTTGTGGGCGGCGTCGAACTTGA
>JAAYZI010000065.1 GCA_012514925.1 Deltaproteobacteria bacterium
AAAAGCCGGTGATGCGCGCACAGGCTTACTCTCCTTAGTAGATGAGCACTGCCCGGATGTAATCTATTTAGACCCGATGTTCCCCGAAAGTAAAAGCTCCGCTTTAAACAAACAAACGATGCGTTTTTGCCGGGATGTGGCCGGGGATGACTTGGATGCAGGAGAGTTGTTGGAGGCAGCATTAGAAACGGGGTGCAAACGAGTGGTAGTAAAGCGCATGTTAAAAGCTCCGTTTTTAGGCGATAAGCCAGGCACCCAAAGTTTGCTTGGCAAAGCCAACCGCTTCGATCTTTATTTGTAACTTCACCCCTCTTACTTGGAAGTAACCGCTTACGCATGGAATTGATCAATTTTGTTTTAAGCCCTTCGGCGGCGCGGAGTTAAATTTACTTTCATTTCACTTTCCCCGGAGAAAGTAATATTCATGCAAACGGTTACCGGATACACTTGGAAGCAAAGTGCTGCGCTAACATTTCAAATCGAAAACGCAGCGTAAGAAGCAGACCCCTTTACCTTAATCATATTACGTACTTACATATCGCTGCGCTTCCACCTGCAAGTGCCCAGTCTGACTGCGCGCCGCAGCTCTGCCAGCAAACATCCAAATGAAGCACTGTTTAAACCGCCCAGAACCGGAAATTATGACATCCCCGCCATCTCACAAGCTGGTCCTGGCCTTTCCCCCATTTGCTATGGCCACCTCTCCGCCTCTTGGTATCTGCGCGCTTAAAGGCTATCTCCAGAAAAAAGTGGCTACATGGTCAGTGCAAACGATAGACCTCAACCTTTCAGCTCAAGAGGAGATCTTAAACGCTATGCTGCGTGGCGGCGCTTTGGACAACCAAACCTTTCCAGAAGGGATCTTGGCCGAAATCGGGCTGGCCCGCGCTCTGGAAACTTTTAGAGGTGCTCACCCGCAAGACTTCTTTGATCGGCCAGACCGATACTCTGCCTATGCCGACCTTTTTCTGCGTTTCTATGCGACCGCCTCCTCCAGCGGCCTTTCTCTAGAGAAGGCATACCGCGAGGAGATCCCAATGCCACCACTACTGCAGCAACAAGCTGCGCGCATTTGCGCTCTAAACCCTAACATGATCGGCATATCCCTTTGTTATTCGCAGCAGGTTTGGTGGGCAATCTGCTTAGGCAAAATTTTAAAAGAAATGACTAAAGTCCCGGTGATCTTTGGGGGATCTTTCTTTGTAAACGAAGCGGAACGATTTCTGACTGAGCATCAAGACGCCTGTGATGGTGTTGTAACCGGCGAAGGAGAGCATGCGCTGGCAGCACTCCTCCTAGATTCAAGCCATCCAGAAAATGTGCCAGGGTTCTCTTTTATCCGCGATGGAGCGATCATCTCTAACCCCCCTTCCTTTGAGAAAGATTTGGATGTACTGGGCGCCCCTGACTATTCAGATCTGAATTTGAACGCGTATTTTTCACCCGTTCCGGTTGTTCCGATTCTCTCTTCCCGCGGCTGCTATTGGCGGCGTTGCGCCTTCTGCGTGCACTATCGTTCCGCTGGTATGACTTACCGCTTGCGCAGCATTGAGGCAATCACCACAGAACTGCGCAGCTATGTCGATGCCGGCATTTCACATTTTGCCTTTGTTGACGAGATGATTTCCCCAACACTCTTTAAGCGTTTGGCTGATGGGATCATTGAAAAAGGCCTAAATATCAGCTACTACGCCCTGGCCAAACCTGTCAGGCAATTTTCACAGACACTTCTACAAAAGATCGCCACTTCCGGCTGCCACTATCTGCTGTGGGGGGTGGAAAGCGGCAATCAACGGATTCTAGACCTAATGGATAAAGGCACCAAGGTCCAAGATGTGTCCACAGTACTCAATTCGGCCTATGCCGCCGGGATTCGTAACCACGTTTACATTATCGCCGGATTTCCCAGCGAAACACGGGAAGAGTTTCTAGATACGTTGCGTTTTCTCGAAGATCATCGACATGCAATCGATGCAGTGCACCGCGGGACTTTCACTCTTGCCAGCGGCTCTCCAATCTTTGATAACCCTGAACGTTTTCAAATCAAGATCGGCAGCCAACGGGGGGATTGGCGCACTCGAAGCTCCTATAACTATGAGTGCGCTGTCGGCCTAACCGGAGAGGAGGCGCAGCAGCTTTTCGTACAGGCCTTGCCATTCTTGCGGGGGTTTAACCCCTTTTCGCGCTATATGGGGAATTTTCGCGACCACGCCCTGCTGATTTACGAACGTCATGGGCAAAAGCTAGCTAAACATCGTTCTCCGGCTAACGCAGCAATCAAATAACGAATCCGCTCTCCGTCAGGCTCCAACCTCATATACTATGAATGGATGTAATTGATTCTAACTTGACATGGCAGTATGCTTTCCGTGATGTCGAAAACCACTCTTTCAGGAGTAGAATCGTGAATTCTGATCGATGTAAAGAGCCACGTTGCTTGCAATCACGTTTCTTTGATGAACGCCGGAAAGGTGCAGTGGTGGATACGATTGTAATTCATTCCATGTTCAATCCAGATGCTGATGATAACTTCTGTGTACACTCCTGCAAGGCCCTCCTAGACAGCCGTAAAGTTTCGACGCACTACATTATTGATCGCGCGGGTGAGGTCTGGCGCTCGGTACCGGAAGAACAGCGCGCTTGGCATGCAGGAGAGAGCTGTATTCCAGATGCGACTGACGCGCGTAGTGGAGTGAATCATTTTAGTATCGGGATTGAACTGATTGGTTCGCACGACTCTGGATTCACACCAGCTCAGTACGAAGCTTTGGCGCGGCTAAGCTGTCAAATTGCAAAGTGCCATGCTATCCGCCAAGTATATGGCCACGCCGATATCGCCCCCGCCCGAAAGAGCGATCCATGGAACTTCGATTGGGCGCGCTACGCTGCAGATTTAAAGCGGCTTGGGGGAGATGCCGCCAATATTCGAGTGCGGCCGGGGATTTAATCGCATGTAAGCATTGCGAAAAACTACTACTATCAAGAAATATCTGCATAGCGACGACAACTGACTCTGGGTTTGCAATTTGATTCCGGGGTGGGTATGAGCTCGAAAAAAAGCCTCTTTAGTCCAGGAGATATGATCGCTGGAAGATACGAAGTGCTCAACGCGCTTGGCCAAGGCGCTATGGGCGAGGTCGTGCGCGTAGCTGACCATGCTTTAGAAAAAGAGGTGATAGCCCTAAAGATTCTCTATCCTAAACGGGCCCGGGTGGCTTCGAATGTGGCGCGCTTTAGACGCGAAGTGCTTTTGGCGCGCAAGCTTACGCACCACAACGTTGTGCAGGTCTTCGATTTTGGGGAAGCTGATAAAGGATGCTACTATATCAGTATGGAGTACATTGAAGGCACAAGCCTTGCTAAGTGGCTTCAGGCTCCACCCTCCGAGCAGCCTACATTTCAAGAAGTGCTGTATGTGCTCTATCAGATTTGCGGAGCTCTTCATTTTGCGCACGGTAAAGGCGTGATTCACCGCGACCTCAAACCAGATAATGTCTTAATCGACATTCACAACATCGTAAAACTTACGGATTTTGGAGTGGCGCGGTTAATAAACGATACCCAGCATTTAACCGCTGCAGGGAAGTCTGTCGGTACCGTGTATTATATGGCGCCGGAGCAGTTCACAGGCCAAGAGATAGATCACCGGGTAGATATTTACGCACTTGGCATTATGGCGTACGAGCTTGTGACTGGGCAGCGCCCGTTTGAACATGAGAACATTGACGGCTTGGCGACGATGCATCTCACCCAGGCTCTACCTAATTTTAAGAACCCACGTTTTGACGTGCCATCTTGGTACCGTAGTTTCGTGCAACACTGCGTTGAGAAACACCCTGACCACCGTTTTAAGAGCATGGCTGAAGCAGCAGATAAGTTGGCGGAGCACGGCAGCAGTTATGGAATCCCCCCCACTGAAGGCGACGAGGAGGCGCAACCCGCTAAGGTCAAAGCCCCGCAGAAAATAAATCTTATGACGCTCTGGCGTTCAATCTTCTCTTAAGTAAATAGGATATCCAGGCCGAAATAGGGTATTGCCAGCTACTGATGTCCAGGCTAGCTTTCAAATCAGATGGGCGGAATTCTGCTGAATTTTATCAGGCGCTGGTGAAGGAGCGCTCTGAGGACTTTGGTTGCAGTAGGTTTTTCGTCATCGCTGCGCACACGGTGAGAAAAGTTAATTCAAACTAAACGACCCAGCTTTTCTCACCTTTCTTTTCTTCTCCCACCCGAATGCAATTGGGCTTACTGTTCCGCAGCAACTTCGCTCGGAAGCGTCTGCGGCTCCTGCGCCTCAGTCTCCTCCGATGCAACTGCTTCTTTACCTTCAGCCTCCTGGTCTTCGGTTTTAGCCTCCTCCTTAGCCGGTTTTTCAGGAGCCTTCTTTTGCACTAGCTTTTCCCGTGTAGCGGCCTTTAGAGTATCGGCCGGGGTTTTTGAGGCTTTAAAAAAATACGGATATTTGGAGCTCTTTAGAAGGTATCTTTCTTCCTTCTCAATCGGACCGGAAAAAACATAGCTTACCTCCTCGCCGCCCTTAACTCTAACCTTAAGCTCCAATAAAAGGGGCAGCTCTTTATACTCAGGTTTCTCCTCTACTCCCACAAACTCGTCAAAAGACAGAGTCGAAACTGCACTAAGCACAGTGTCAGCTTCTTTTTTCACCACTTCCTCGTCTGGCTCCAAGCCTTCAATCTGCGCGCCACTTTCGGTATTCTTAAGAACCACTCCGTTAAGAGCGACACTTTCAACCTCAGACCGCGCCACCCGCAGCAACCCGCGATCAAACCAGCTCACCTGCTTGGGGTCTAAGTCAAAGCTGGAGAATTCCACCGCGAAAACCTGGTCCTGCCCATCCACCCTAAGATGCACCTTACGAAAAGCAGGCGCTGTGCCCAAAAATACCGTCGCGACCTCGTGGTCGCCCTTAAGAAAAGTCACCTTACGTTCAAAATCATCCTTTCCCACTTTTAACTGCTTGGCGGCAACTTGCGTCTTTGCAACCGGCCAAGATTTTTTAAGCCCCAGTAACTTTTCCAACAGACCCTCAATCTTAGCGCTATCCACCGGAAAATCTTGAGCCGCTGGAACAACCCACTTTCCATCCTTCTTACTTATAAGCAGCTCAGGCTCCCCTTCTTGAACAATCTTCAAAGATTCAAACTCTTCAAGCTTAAGGGCTAGAATCGCCTCATCGGAGCTAAAAGTCCCCATATCGCTACCGCGCCCAAACTGCCATGCCACAAGCACTAGTTGTACCACTAAAAGTGCGGTTAGAGTCTTTATCCATTTAGACATATTTCACCAAGCTCCTTAAGCGGCTAAGAGACTGTTGTAACGAACCACCGTACGCGCACGGCGGGCCCGATAAAGCAAGTAAACCAGCAACAAACCTAACAGCGCCGCGGCATAATTAAAGTACTCCCAAAACGACTTCTGAGCACTGCTCATAGGATCCAGCGTGCTGGTAAAATGCCCCCGACTTCTAATCGTAAGCAGAGCCGGATCCTCAAGCGACCAATCCACCACATTTTCAACGACCTGAAGCGTATTCATATAACGCATCGTGCCGCTCATGGCTGAAATTTGAAGAACTTGATCCGTCAGAAATTCGTTTGAGGTAAACACCACCAAGCGTGCGGACTCAGCAGACTTCTCGATCACGCCGGTAATCGTCGGCTCTGCCTCTTTTTTCTCCGGTTCCTCCGACATGGGGGCTTGCTCAGCTTCCTTCTCTTCTTCCTTTTCTTCCTTCGGTTTCAGCAGCGGCGAATCTTTACCCTTAAAGGCCGATTCGAAACGTCCCTCCACAACGGCTGCCAACAGGTAAGGCTTCACCTCGCCATCTACGCCAAAGCCCAATTGACCATTGATTTCAAAGTCGGGCTGCACGTTGGAAGAAGCCGTAGCCCAAGACTTTTTGGATGAATGCATCAACTCAGTTATCTTCCGCTCGCGATTCTGCTCAGGATCAATTACAAGCGGAGAAGGCCAGTTCATAGTAACATGCGGAATGCGCGCAGTAATAAGACTTTCAGAGTTCAAACCACCGCTTCGCACATCCACAAAGGGCAGATAAGGCATAAGCTGAATCTCCTCGACCGTAAATGGTCCAGCCTTGCGGCGATGCGGCACCGGGTAAGGCTCGCTATCAGGATCCATAACTATCTTTTCCTCGATCTGGATGCCCTTGCTCTTCAGCCACTCTTCCAAACCAGATGTAACAGAGTTGGCCTTAAGTTCGCTATAACTGGTGCGGCTCACACCAAAAGGTGAAGTGGAGAGCATAACTGTGCCGCCCTTCATCAAAAACTGATCGACGGCGAAGAGCTGCTTGTCAGTAAAGTTCTCGGGAGAGAGCACCACTAGTATGTCTATGTCTTCAGGAGTGGTGCCCTTGCTGAGATCCACCGTTTTCACGGTATGACCTTCAGAGAGCTTGTCTTGCAGAGCGCGAAACTGCCGCCCCCCCGGCGACGGCATGTAAGGATTAAAAGGCGGCGTCTGAGGCATAACCAACCCAACGGTCTTTAGAAAGCCTGGCGAGAGCCGCTTTAACGCCCCCTCAACGCTCTTCCTTGCTCCTTCTTTGGTGAAGTCTTCGGGAAGAGGTACCTCAACCATCCGATCACCACTTTGCAGCAACGAATAAAAATAAAACTGATTGGGATCTAGCAAACTCACCACCATCGGACGGAAACCAAACTTTTCGGCGATCTCTTTCGCCAACTCTCCTCCCCCGGCTTGAGGATCTTTAAACACTGGCTCAAACTTTCCAGCAGAGTTCTTCTTAATATCGTCTAAAACCTCTTTAAGATCTTTTTCATAAGCCCTAATGGTTTCGGGCAATTTTTCTTCACTCGAGAAAAAACCCACAAACTTCACCGGCTCCTTCATAGCTGCGAAGAGGTTATCCGTTGTTTGAAAACCGTAAAGAACCTTCTTTACAGCGCGGGTAAGATCGTACTCTAAGTTCCTAAGTTCCACCTCTAAATCACCGTCTCCGCCGACTTTTATATCAATGAGATCGCGGAAGCTGAGAGTTTCATACTTATCTCCATACTCCACTAAAATGTCGAAGTAGGAGTTCACCAGCGATGCTTGATATTTGTCCGCAACCTGAAACGGAACCGGCTTAATGCTATATTTGCGGTTAGCTTCCTCTTCAATTTTAGGATCCTCACGCGGATCTACGAATTCAGCGCGTACTTTGCCTCCGCCAGCCACGGCGTACTCTCGCATCAGATCTCGGATTTGAGGCACCAGTGGCGCTAGCTTGGGATGAGTCTTGGCGCTGAAATATCCCCTAAGCAGAAGCGGCTCTTGCAACTGGTCAATAACTCCACGCGAAGCATCCGAGATTGTATAGCTCCGCCCCTGCGTGAGGTCGATTCGGAAGAAGTGAGTTTTGGCGAGCCAAAAATTAGCCGCCACCAAGTTTGCAATTAAAAGCGCTACCACCCACCTTATACGGTGATGGCGCTGGTTTTGTTCGCTAACAGACCACCTCAGTTTTTCAATGGCGTAAACGTTCAGCGTCAGAAAGACCCCGGTTAAACTCAGGTAGTAATACAGATCGCGCAGGTCAATCATGCCGCGGTTTATAGATTCAAAACGCGAGCCTGTACCTACCAGTGAAAAGACCTCAGCCCACCAATTTCCAACTAGACCTCCCACCGTCTGAGATCCAATCAGGAAAAATAAAAAACAGATCACCAAAGTCAGCATCAAACTGACGATCTGATTATCGTTGCGGGAACTGACGTACAGCCCAATAGCGGTGTAAGCCCCCGCCAGCAAGAGCGACCCAAGATAAGCACCGACCACCGGTCCCCAGTCCAACCGCCCCATAAACGAAACGCTCACCGGCGTGGCCAGCGTAAGCGCCAGAGCGATCGCCACCAGCCCCATACACGCCAAAAACTTGCCTAACACTAAATGTTCGACTTTAACCGGAGCAGTCATCAAGAATTCAATCGAGCCCATGCGCCGCTCTTCGCTCCACATGCGCATGGTAAGGGCCGCCACAAGGAAGATGAGCAGGACCGGCATCCATTCAAAAAGGGGCCGCACATCCGCGATGTTGCGGACAAAAAACATGTTTACCCAAAAAAAGGTAAACATGCTGACGACCAAAAAGATACCTAAAAAGATAAAAGCCACAGGCGAAGAAAAATAAGTCTCGAGCTCTTTCCGAGCCGTCGCTGCAATCTTACCTTTCATGCGTCCCTCCCTTCATGCCGCTCTCGTTGATTTCGCGAAAAACCGCTTCCAAATTACGCTGTTCCCGATTCAACCGGTAAAGCCCCCAGCCCTCAGCCACTGCGGCCTTAGCAATCCGAGGAACAATATCTTCGCTTTCTCGCTCCAAGTCGACAATGTACTGCGCCCGTCCACGATCAACAGCGCTGCAACGAATCGATTTGATCTTGCCGATTTTTCTTAACACCCCCTGAACCGCCTCAAGCTCACGATCCACTTCCAGTAATAATCGGTTTGAAACTCGCAGATCCGACAGCAATGAATCCGCTGCAAGGCGACCCTGAAGCATTATTAAAACCCGGTCGCATGTAGCTTCCACTTCTTGCAGGATATGAGTCGAAAGTATCACGGTTGAATTTTTGCTGAGCTGTTTGATTAGGCCCCTCATCTCATGAATTTGGGCTGGATCGAGACCACTTGTAGGCTCATCTAGAATCAGAATCTCAGGGTTGTGAATGATGGCTTGAGCGACGCCGACGCGCTGTTTGTACCCCTTCGACAGGGTACTCACGAGTTTAAGCGCCACGCTTTCAAGCCCGGTGCGATCAATCGCAGCTCTAATGGCGGAAGGCCTGGCGTTATGATCCACACCCCGCATTTCACATACATACTCCAAATACTGCACAACCAGCATGTCTGGATAAAGCGGGGAACTCTCAGGGAGATAGCCGATCTTATCTTGAACCGCCATGCGGTTCTCCACCACATCCATACCGGCAATCAACACCTGGCCTTCACTCGGCTCAAGGTAGCCCGTTAAGGTTTTCATGACGGTAGTCTTACCGGCCCCGTTATGACCCAACAAACCGACAATCTGACCCTGTCCAATTGAAAAAGAGACATCACTTACGGCCGCAAAGTCGCCGTACCTACGGGTTAAGTTCTCTACTTTTATCAAGGAAGCCTCCTGCCCAATCTAAATTTCAGAGGATACCGAGAAAGAATAGCCAACTAAAGCTCCCAGCACAAATTCGAGTAAGTTGACTTCTTAACATACGATGTATAATTGTCACTACCGCACCCGTCAAGGGATGCCGCTCCTACCCCGTTATAGGCTATTAACGGGATAAATTAGTGAGAGAGAGCTGCCCTAACCTGCGCAGCCGCCTGAACCATCTCTTTTAGGGCCGCCCGGACTTCTTCCCAACTCCTAGTCTTCAAACCACAATCCGGATTAACCCAAATATTTTCGGCCGGAATAACCTTGAGTGCCAACCGTAACAAATCGGCCATTTCATCGGCGCTTGGTATGCGCGGCGAATGAATATCATACACACCCGGTCCGATCTGATTTGGATAAGAGTATTTTGAAAAAACCTCTAACAGCTCCATCTTAGAACGCGATGTCTCAAATGAGATTACATCTGCATCCATATCGGAAATCGCCTCGATTATACCATTGAAGTCACTGTAGCACATATGCGTGTGAATCTGGGTTTCGTTGCGCACTCCCGAGGAGCAAAGTTTGAAACAATCCACGGCCCACTTAAGATATCCAAAATGCTCCCGCTGCCTAAGCGGCAGCCCTTCTCTTACAGCCGGCTCATCGATCTGAATTACTTTGATACCGGCCTTTTCTAAATCTAAAACTTCATCCCGCAGCGCCAAGGCGATCTGACGCCCAGTCTCCGTGCGTGGCTGGTCGTCACGCACATACGACCACTGCAATATCGTTAAAGGCCCTGTTAGTATCCCCTTCACTGGCTTTTCGGTAAGGCTCTGCGCGTAAGTAGCCCACTCGACCGTCATAGGAGCCGGACGTGACACATCTCCAAAGATAATAGGCGGACGCACGCAGCGTGACCCATAGCTCTGCACCCAACCCCGGCTTGTAAAAAGAAAGCCGTCCAGTCGCTCCCCAAAATACTCGACCATGTCGGCCCGCTCCGGCTCTCCGTGCACCAACAGATCCAAACCCAACTCCTCCTGAAAGGCCACCACTTTGCGGATTTCCTTCTTAAGAAAGCTCTGATATTCAGCCGCGCTACTAGCTCCCGACTTAAACACAGCACGCGCCCGGCGGAGTTCTTTGGTCTGCGGAAAGGATCCTATCGTGGTAGTCGGCAGTATCGGAAATCCCAGCCGTTTTGCTTGTATTTCCCGCCGCTCGGCGAACTCCTTCTCGCGAACGTACATATCGGGCTTTAAGGCGGATATACGCTCTCTCACTTTTTCATTGCGGCTACGCGTGGAGGCGGCTCTAGCTTGAAGTGCCGAGCGAACAGCGCCAAACTCTTCTGCCGACGCGGCCTCCCCCTCGTTAATCGCCCGGCAGAGAGTCACAACTTCCGCCACTTTTTGCTTGGCAAAGGCCAGCCACGGCTTGACCTCATCATCCAGACCTCGCTCCATTTCAAGATCCACCGGCACATGCAGCAGCGAACAAGAAGGCGCGATTTGCAACCGCTTTGAACCGACAACTGTGATAGCTCTCTTTATAAGCGCCAGCTTTTGGTCCAAGTTTGTTCGCCACACATTTCTTCCGTCCACAACGCCTAACGAAAGCGTCATTCCCACGGGAAGAGTGTTAAACAAACGCTCCGCCTGAGTTGGGCCGCGCACTAAATCCGCGTGGACACCGGCCACCGGCAGGCTCATCACTAACTCAAGATTGTCTTCCAAAGCCCCAAAATAAGTCGCCAGCATAATCTTCAAACCGGCGGGCGGGCAAAGCCTTCTATACGCCACTTCGTAAGCGCCTTTAGCCTCTCTACTTAGATCGAGGACCAAGCATGGTTCATCAACTTGCACCCACTCCGCACCTACGGCGTGCAGCTTAGAGAGCAGCTCTTCATAAACCGGAAGCAATCGCGCCAGAAGATGCAGCGGCGAACCCCCGCCACCCTCTTTTCCAAGCAGCAGAAAACTGACGGGCCCCAAAATCACTGGCCTCGCTTTTATGCCAAGCTGCTTTGCTTCCAGAAACTCCTCGACCGGTCCCTGAGCGGCCAGCTTAAAATACTGGTCGCGGTGAAATTCAGGCACGATATAGTGATAATTTGTGTCAAACCACTTCCTCATCGGAAGCGCCTGCAAGTCGAGCGCCTTCGCGCCAGTTTTAACACGACCCTGAAACCCGCGCGCCATCGCAAAATAAACATCCAAAGGCTTCTCACATGCCAAATAGCGCTCCGGCACGGCACCAACCATAACGGCTGTATCTAAAACATGATCGTAGAGCGAAAAATCATTGACCGGCACCCAATCCAAACCGGCACTCTGTTGAAAATTCCAATGATTATGTTTCAGTGTGCGCAGTCGCTCGGTCAGCTCTGCCTCATGGATCTCTCCTGCCCAAAAGAGTTCCAAGACCTGTTTTAATTCTCTGCCTGCCCCAATTCGCGGAAAGCCGAGATTTGCGCTTTGCACCATCTACATCTTGCTTATACAAATTAAAAAAAACGTGGCTCTCACCTGCTTTATAAATAGGACGTAGTACCAAAGCCCGAGCGAGCCCCAATAATATGACCTTCTGAAGTATATACGAGTTAGTCGTTAATCTCGCAACACGCCGCTTGCGGTCAGCCACAATTATAGATTAGTTTCATGCAAAGCATGAAGGCGCCGTTACTATATCTTAACCACTCCCGCGGATGGGGAGGATTGGAGATGTTCTCTCTTAACCTGTTTAAGTGGCTCTCAAACAGGGATTGGCCAATCTACTTTTCGTGCGAAAAAGCGAGCCGCCTGCATCAAGCCCTGCAACAAACACCGTATGCCGACCGAGTTTTTGCGCGTAAAACGATCAAATATTTTGATCCAATCAGCTTACCGATAATCACGACGTTACTTAAAAAGAAAACCATCCATCTGATCCACACATTTAAATCGTCAGATATATTTTTTAGCGCCGCGGCGGCAAGCTTGGCCGGAGCAAGTAAACCACTCCTGGTGCATCATCTGCAGATGCTTCCCAAGCATCCTAGAAAAGACCCGCTTCATCGTTTAGCTTATGGGCATCTGAACAAATTACTGGCTATCACTTCTCAGATCGCAGAGAGAGCCAAAACTCTATGGCCGATAAATCCGGCCATTGTCTCAACACTATACTACGGTATTGATCCTACGCTTTATGGTAAGCAGTTACATGATCCTGCTCAACAGAAGGCTCGCTTCGGCATTCCAAGCTCTAGCCGCACACTCGGCATAGTCGGACAGGTTTGCGAGATAAAAGGACAGTTACTCGTGCTTAGGGCCTTTAAAGAGCTGAGCAAAGAGTTTCCAGACTTGTTTTTAGTAATCGCTGGAGCGCCTGCCCCCGGAAGCGAAAGTTATCAAAAGGAGCTTGAAGCTTACGCGGCGGCTCATGCCATCCAGGACCGAGTTAAATTCTGCGGCTTTGTCCCTGAAATTCCGGAACTAATGGCTTGCCTGGATTTTTTTGTGCTTGGCAGTAAGGCTGAGCCTTTTGGGCTAGTAGTGCTTGAAGCCATGGCTTCGGGCGCCTTAGTCGTAGCTTCAGCCGCAGGAGGAGTGCCTGAAATTATAACTCACGCCGAAGATGGGCTGCTTTATGAGGCACAAAATTTGAACGATTTAATCAATACCCTTAAGAACGCCCTCACGCTTTCGGCGCCCAAACGACAAAAAATCATAGAAAATGCCTACCAAACCGTTTGTTCCCGGTTCTCTTTGTCAGTCTTTCTCGAAAGGCTTGAAACCATCTACCGAGAAATGCTGCAGCACAAGTAAACAATGAAACTATGGATTGACCGCACTGCTTACGCTTCACGCCGCGCCAGACACAACCTAGAGGCGCTTGATCGCAAGAAGATTAAAAGCATTGCGGTAATTAAACATGCCGCTATGGGCGACCTGGTTTTAACCCGTCCCTTCCTAGTCACCCTGCGCCAGTTTTTTCCACAAGCGCGTATTACCTTTAGCGGTATCAGCCATTACCGCAATGGCATCCCAGAAGATTTGGTGGAGCGTGTGCATATCTCGATTGGTAAGCAGCGCCCTCGGCCGAATTTTGTATCGAGGCTTCAAAGCTTTCGCGAACTGGGACCACATGACTTGCTTTTCGATCTAACCAGCAGTACCCAATCTTTTTGGATTACCCGGCTTAATCAGGCTCGCATAAAAATTGGATTTATTCCGCGCGGCGGGCATCAGTTTTCGCACCGGGTGCTTTACGATGTGGCGCTGCCGCGTAGCGAGTATAAATTCGAGGCAGAGACCTTCCTCGATCAGCTGGCGGCTCTGGGAGCCATGCCCGATTGGCCCCTTAAATTCAAAGTGCCCCCGTTAAAACGCCCCTGCGAAGAACCTTATCTGCTTTATTTTGTAAGCGCTTCCTCGTCATATAAATGCTGGCCCCCTGATCACTTCTCGCAGCTGTTACAAAGAGCAGCAGCGCTACTCCCTAATCACCGCCATATAGTCCTTTCGGGGCTAGCTGATTGGGAGCGCGACCTTGCGTCAAGCGTGTTCGAATCAGCCAAAGCCCCAAACAGCGCCCTGGCGGAAGGTTCAGACGCGAAGGGCTGGGCCTGGATCCAAAACGCCGAAGCCCTGATCTCTAATGATACCGGAGTGCGAAATTACGCCATCGCTTGCAATACCCCCACCCTCGGATTCTTTACCGAAACGCTACCCTTTCGCTATCTGCCCCGCTTTGGAAACCACCTCGCCGTATACCGCGCTGAAGGGGGGATCCCAAGTGTGGAAGAAGGTTTAAACGGACTTATGGAACTACTTGCCCAATTAAAATGACACCTTGCTACCCAGTGTGTCCGGTATACATTCACGTGAATATTACTTTCTCTGGAGAAACTGAAATGAAAGTAAAATTAACTCCGCGCCGAAGTGAAATTTTACCGCCCAGGCTAAAAACAAAAATTGCATGATCAATTCCATGCCTCTAAAAAGATTATTATTACAGTCGGTTAGGCGCCACCTCGGCACCTATTTTAAAAATTTTAAAACTAGTGCTAAATGGGCTAGCCATTACTCCGTTTTGAATTAGCGAAATGAATAAGCTCCACGTATCCATTCTAGCCGCAATTCTCACCCTTTTAGGGTTTGGAATTTTTTCTTACAAAGCTTTTTATCTCGGCTTTCCGCTGCGCCCTTCTGATCAAACCGATGCTTGGGTCGTGGAAGCCCACGCCACCTTCACCGGAAGGAACAAACCTGTAAAGTTGGAAGTTCTCATCCCCAAAAACAGCCACCAGTTTCTGATTATGGATGAAAGCTTTATCTCCAGAGGGTTTGGCCTAACAACTCAAGACAAGCAAGAGAACCGTCAGGCGGTTTGGTCTATCCGCAGAGCCCTTGGTCGACAAAACCTGTACTACCGCGCTTTAGTCAGGAGGAATACACTTTCCAGCGCCCCTCCCAAATATAAGACCCCCGGCCTCTCAGCTTCAGGCTACGAAGGCGCGCTACTTGAAGCTGCCAAAGCTCTAGTTGAGGAGATGCGCAGCAAGTCTGCAGACATGGAAAGTTTTGTTTCACGCCTGATCGCCTCTATAGACGCGACTCCAGGCGATCCTAATGTCAAACTGCTTTTGGGACGGAAGTTCTCAAGCTTTAAGAAGGTGGAAACCGCGGCTCGGGTGCTGGCAGTGGCGTTAATTCCTGCGCGGGTTGTGCATGGCATACGTCTTGATCGTAGCACTCGCTACGTTGAAATTACCTATCGCCTCGAAGTTTTTGATGAAGGCACGTGGAAAAGCTTTGATTGGCAGAGCCGCGACCTCGGCGCCTCCGATGATTTCCTGCCGTGGTGGCGCGGCACAGATCCACTAGTCCAGATCAAGGGCGGTGATCACGCCGACGTTAAAATATCAGTGGAGCGTTACCAAGAAGGAGCCATGGCCGGCGTTTTGGAGGGGAGCGATCCGGCTAATCCCGGCCTGACTTCAATTTCACTTTTCCACCTTCCACTTGAAGTGCAGAGCATCTACCGCGTTTTGCTGCTGGTGCCCCTAGGCGGCTTTATTGTAGCGCTGATTCGTAGCGTAATTGGGCTGCGCACCTTCGGCACATTCATGCCAGTGTTAATCGCTTTGGCCTTCCGTGAAACGCAACTTGGATGGGGCATCGTACTTTTCAGCACCCTCGTTGCCCTGGGATTGATGTTTAGATTTTACTTCGAGCATCTGAAGCTTATGTTGGTCCCGCGCCTTGCCGCGATTTTAACCGTAGTCGTCCTGCTTATGGCGCTGGTCAGCCTGCTAACCCACAAACTAGGCTTGATGCTGGGGCTATCGGTCGCGCTTTTCCCAATGGTAATCGTGACCATGACAATTGAGCGCATGTCCACCGTTTGGGATGAGCTAGGAGCGCAGCATGCTCTGCGCCAGGGTTGCAGCAGCTTACTGTGCGCAGCAGTAGTCTACCTGATTATCACTGTGAAGGCAGTCGAACATCTGGTTTTTACCTTCCCAGAGCTGCTTTTGGTGCTCTTAGCCGCTTGTCTAATGCTGGGACGCTATACCGGGTATCGCCTGCTTGAGTATCTTCGTTTTCGAGCCTTACTCAAGGTAGGTGAGTAATGTTTAAGCTTTCACGTCGTTTCGCTCAGATCGGATTGCTCGGCCTAAACAAACGCAATATCGACTTTATCGCAGCCTACAACTCTCGCTCGCTCTACCCCCTAGTTGACGACAAAGTGTTAACCAAAGAACTCGCGCGGAAGGCGGGGCTGACAGTGCCTGAGCTTTTTTTTACAATTGAGATCCAACATCAAACTCGTAACCTAATGGCGCTGTTACGCGACCATAATGATTTCGTCTTAAAACCCTCCCGTGGAAGTGGAGGAGAGGGGGTTCTGGTTATCTCCGGGCGGATGAAGGATAATTTTCGAGCTTCAAACGGAGACCTCTATTCGCTGGATGAGTTAAGCTATTATATTTCACGGGTGCTAAGCGGCGTATTTAGCTTGGGGGGGCATCCGGATAAGGCGATTTGCGAGTACCGTGTTAAATACAGCTCCGTTTTTGAGAAGATAACTTATCTCGGCGTACCAGACGTACGCATCATCGTTTTTCAGGGTGTCCCAGTGATGTCGATGGTACGTTTACCTACGCGTGGTTCCCAGGGCAAGGCCAACCTCCACCAGGGTGCCATCGGTGCCGGTATTAGCATCGCCACCGGCACTACCCTCTCTGCGGTCTGGCGCAACGAAATTATCGAAGAACATCCAGATACCGGATCCCCAGTGAGCGGCCTTAAAATCCCCGGCTGGACGGATCTTTTGACGCTTGCTGCAAAATCTTACGAGTTAACCGGCCTTGGCTACATCGGGGCTGACATCGTTTTAGATCGAGACAAAGGCCCGATGCTGCTCGAGCTTAACGCCCGCCCAGGGCTTAACATTCAGCTCGCAAATCAGGCTGGCCTCTTGCCACGTCTAAAAAAAACCGAGCAAGCAATAGGCAAACTAAAAACACTTAAAGACCGTGTGGCTTTCGCCCGGGAAAACTTTTTGTAACCGTTCACGTACGGAATTGATTACGCAATTTTTGTTTTCAGCCTATCAGCCTGGGCGGTAAAAATTCACTTCTTCCGGAGAAAGTAATATTCATGCAAACGGTTACCGGATATAACTTTGCTTAGCCCGGATATTTCATAAAAGTCCGTCACTAGAAAACACAAACCGCCCCCTTCTTCCTACGGAAGAAGGGGGCGGTTCAGGCATTTTGCATTGATGTATTACTTATTTAATCGAGATTTTCTTCACCTGTTTCTCCGGGGCCTTGTTTACCACCAGTGTCAAAACCCCATCTTTCAAGCTCGCCTCGACATCTCCCTCTCCTGAGGTAAACGGTAGAGAAACTGTACGGCTTGCAATACCTGACCAACGTTCGCGGCACACATAGTTTTTATCGCTATGCTCGGTTTTACTTCCCTGCCGAATCTGAATGGTCAGGTTATTATCCTCCAGGGAGACCTCAATTTCATCCTTATTAATTCCAGGAACGCTAGCCTCTATAATGTAACGCTTGTCTTCCTCAATCACATCAATCGGGAAACCCCGGCGAGTAGCAGCAGTCAATGTTGGCCGCTCAGTTAATCTAAAAACATCACCAAGCGTAAACGGCCAATTATCCATTAAGGCTAATAAACCCGAATCTCTCTGTGGTAAGTTTGAATGTGTCATATACACCTCCCAAAAAAAACTAGTTAAATCACCCCACAGCCGCCCGGATATTTAACTATATAGGCGGCGATATCTCTCATTTTTCGACTATTCTTTAGGTAATCACTGCTAACCGGCTTTTCAAGTCCGGGTGAAAAACGCGGATGGATTTACGATTTAAGCCTGTTTGCGGTAAAGATCATCAATCAAATTCTAAAAACCGCTCGATCACCAGATCTCTTCTTACCTTAAAGGTTGGAGCGAGAAGACCAAGCTTCGGTTCTAATAGACAGAGGGGCTAATGCGCTTGTCTTTGCCGAGAAAAACCAAGCAGCGAGGGCAAATCCTCTCGGATGAACAAATTTATCCGTTCCGGAGTGACCTCCGTAGTTGGCACGGTTCGCAAGAAGGCATTTGTAATCCTCTCAAGCTCTTCCGGCGCCAAAGAGCTGCCGATATTATAAGGGGAACCTCCTCCCAAACCGCTTCCGCCCCAACGATAGGGCGCGCTTTCGTCGAGATTTTCAGCCGCGTTAAAAATCTGATAAAGCGCCTCAATCGGAAATCCGCTATAGGGGCTAACCTTGATCAGAGTATAAACCCAACGATCCTCACTTAACAGGCGCACCGAAATGCAGCCTTCTGTGCCAAGTGTCTCGCGGCGATTAGCCAAACCCACACGCGCATAGAAACCTTTTTCAAAAACCAAGCTCCAGCGATCTCCGCCCCCGACTACAATGTAATCTGTATTCAATGGACGGCTCATCCCATTTACGCGCCCGCTTATAAATCCGTCTAGGCGTTTACAAACCTCCTCGATAATATCCGCCATTTCAGCGCCGGTCAGTTTGGCAAAATTACGCTGGTCATGCATGCGCGCCTCTTCATAAGGCTCGCACACCCAAGCGAGCTTCCGCACCCAAACGTCATCCAATTTACATGGCACCACACCGCAGAAACGATCAAAACGATCTTCCAGCTCTAAGAGGGGCGAGAGCTTGACGCTGTACTCTCCTTTTTGCAACAAGTCATGGTTCTTTAAAAAGCATGCCGTAAAACAAACATCAGGGTCCGGTTCCTTGACGTGAAGAAACGCCCGAAAAAAGCCCTCCTCCGTGGTGAGATGTCGGCACAGTCCATTATTAACAATCGCATCGAAGACCTGCCGACAAGTCGCGGCGGTAGAAATACGATCAACATCTTCATGGTGATCGTAGTTCCACTGTTTTTTCTGCAGATCAAAACAGCTCTTTGACCAAACCCGTCCATCCGCGGCCACCGCATAAGCGGGGGCGGTTTTCTGGAACTCCTCCCAATTTTGAATGCATCCCGGCTCCACAACTAAATATGCGCCGGCTGCTAATTCCCGTATCTCAGGCACAGCACATGCCGCCTCCACCGCGGCCTTACGGAGAACTGCCGCGCCCTCCCCTAGCTGCTGCTCGGCAAGTTCTTTAACCCAAGATTTTTCAATAGGTCCAATTAACGCAGTACGCGTTTCCATAATAACCTCTTTTTGCTTCTGATGTGCTTCTAATATATTAGGCCAAAGAATTACCTTTAACGGCGCGCCGCTTTCGTCAGGAATTAAGCAGCTGCTTGATTTACAAGTGGTAAGAGATCGACACTGGTGTAACTTGAAGGCTTTCTAACCTTGCCGCGGCTATCTTTTCCAACGGCATAGTATTCGTCTGCAACTTTAATGACAGATACCTGGGCCACCTCTTCCGGCCAGCGAATGCCCAAATTGCAGTGCCACGCCTCCCGCGGCAACACACCTGGGGAGAACTCAGCTCCGCGCCCCAGCTTCACAAATTTTTCTAAATTGTTATCACAAACCAAATCAAACGCCTCCTCCAGGGGCACCCCAAAAGCACAGGCGTTCCAATACATAGTGTAGGCTACATCCGCTAACCCATCCACCATCTCCAACCGATCAGGCTTAGCGGAGCCTACCGCATATGTGACACGATCAGGATCTTTTATCCGCACTCCGTCAATTTCAGGCTCAATGCCTAAACCGTAGATGACGTACTCCAGCACCTCAGAAAGCAGAAGACGCGCGCCCAACTGGCGCTGCTGTTCTGTGCCCTCGTGCAGCAACTTTGAAACCGACTGCCCACCCAGCTGCATAAACTTCTCTATCTTATTACCTCTCATAGCCTAGCCTCAGGTACACATTTAGGAGATTTGCCGAGAGAACCATAACGGTCACCTCTTAATCAACCTTATTAACTGGAGCGTCTCGACTTCAGTTGAAAGCTACGACTACCTGCAAACATAGTCAATCAGACTTTGGAACGTATAGGGGCTTCTAATACAAATCGCTCTGATAAATCAACGCGTTATCCCTTCACATGTATCGTTCACATGGCCGCCCAAGCAGAAAACAAACAAAATTGCATGACCAATTCCGCGGTTACGGCAAATGGTGCATTGATGCAGTTATGTAGTGATTACACATGATTAAAAATGGTACTGATAAGAATTATTCTAACGCCTTTAGCAGTTCCTCACGGCTTGGAGTATTCTCCATTAAAACAGCCCCATCCCCCAGCACCTTGGCTTGCATCTTCTCCTTGCGGCGCAAATTCCAGTGAATAAGTTCGTCTACCTTGGAA
>JAAYZI010000066.1 GCA_012514925.1 Deltaproteobacteria bacterium
ATTTAACGCGCACTGGCACTCACACTGACACATGCACTGGCGCTCACACTGACACACACACTGGCACACACCCTACCGAAACTCCTGTTTGCGACCCTGATATTTGGGAGAAGGTCCGTCACAAACTATCTGAAATGAGCGAACAACCCCTGGAGCAAATTCATCTCGAAAGCTCCTTACGGGGCGACCTCTGCCTTGATTCCATCCAGCTAACTGAGCTTGCCTTTTGGACAGCGGAACAGTTTAAATACCGCCCGAAACTTAGGGAATTAAAAAACGCCGCTTCAATATGCAGCGCTGCCAAAAAAGGCACCCGTACTTAACATAGACGCACCTTTTCTACCCATTTTTTACCTATTATCTATCAAATTGATTCTACCGAGAATTGATTTAGCTAGAGCATCGCTGCCTCCCCGGAGGGCGAGGGATAACCCGTAGGAGCGACTCTGTTTTTTTATTCGGCCTTACGGTCCGCAAGGTGACCAGGCAGCACCATCCGCCAAAAAAGCTATGGCACGAAAGCTGCATAATCCCTCTATGAGCATCAGCATCGGTTATTTCTCCAAAAACCCAACGGTTTAGTAGCCAATGACTGAGGGTTTGTATGTGGTAGAGAGCGGTAAAAGGGGGAAGTGGTGCCCAAACGGACGTTTCGTTTCAATTCAAGAAAGTTTGGCGTTGTTAATCAGAGAAGGATCCACGCGAGGCTAACATATTTTCTGCGGCTGGCCTGGCTCATCGGGCACGTCGAAGCGCCGAGTCGCTTCGATCACCTTTTAGCGGCCTTTAGACTCGTCTTTCGCGAGTACCTGCGAACTGGTTATTGCTGCGAGTCGGAAGGGCCTTTCCGCTGCTCTCTTTTTGATTTTCTTCCTAATTGCCGAAAGTTCTTGTACCGGGACTACCGCGGCAATCTGGCAGGCACTGCGTCATTAGTACTCGACTCCGACGCTGGACTTCCAGCTGATGGCGTCTTTTCCAAAGAGCTAAACGACCTACGCCTTGCCGGCTGCAAACTTGCGGAGGGGACTATGTTTGCGATTGATTCCAACAATCCATGTAAATTCGCCCTCCCACTACTGATGGCGTCATTTTTTAGAACTGCCCAGTGCGAGCGCGTCAGCGATATCGTTCTGATAGTCAACCCCAAACATGTAGACTTCTATGTGCGAGTTTTGGAGTTTCAGGCGATAAGCGGCCCCAAGCCGTGCCCCCATGTTGCTAACGCCTCAGGAGTTCTGCTACGACGTAATATCTCACGCTTAAGTTTATCTGACATAAAGAGCCCATGGGCCCGGCATTTAGTTGCGCTTTCCATGCTAATTTCCTCGCCATTACCAGCCAAACTCTGGGGAAAAGCAAAGATGCAACGTTTCTTGGCAGAGCAGCCTTGGATTGTGGCGACAGCTCCGGCCAAACTGCAGCATACGTTCAAGCAAGCCTACGACTTGGGCGAGGAGTCCGAACAAAGCGCTCCTGCGTTCCCTCTAAGGCTGGATGGCGCACTGGTAGAGGCGGCTGCCGCTAATTCCTAGCTCAGATATTTCTCCGGATTTCGTCACGAGTCGAGTCTGATACTTGAAGATGCAAAGGAACGCGTAGGCAACTACTCAGGTATCCGGCAACCGTTCACGCATGAAATTGATCATGCAAACGGTTACGGTATCCATTCACGTGAACGCCTACCCGCTCAGTAACAAGCCCCCGTATCTTCAAGGTATACGGGATACCTACGCTGCACCGACTTCTTCCCAAATAAGAAACAGTACGAACAGGGGGGAATGCTAGCACTTACAAAAAGATCTGGGTCGGAAGGTTTTGAAGTGCTAGAAGAGGCGGAAAGTTTAAAGTCTTCATATTGAACACCAAGCTTTCTCATTCTTTCCGAAAAATATTCTTCTGCTTGAGAGTGACAACCACTCAATGACTCCTGATCTGCAAAATTCACCATACGCGCTGTTGAACGTAGCGCATCTTCAAGCAGAAAAACCTGACCCCAGCGAAAACTTAAGCCAAAGAGACCCATAATCGTAAGATAGAAAACCGGAACCAATATCGCAAACTCGACCATAGAGGCTCCCGCCATATTTTTCCGGGAACGAAATTTTCTAAGAGAAGCAGCTCTGCGCATCGAAATCTCCGTCGATAAAACCCGACATCACAAATGGCGCTTCCACTACAAAACGGCTGCCCACGCATCCTTGCCTAAATTGAAGGGCAGAACTGGAATCCCGGCGCAGCGCCACCTCCAGCATTAAACGGCCGGTGGAAATCGGCTGCACCCTTAGACTGAAACGGTAAGCATCACTTTCCAAGTCAGCATCACTAAGACAGCGATTAATGATCTCCCGCGCGGTATCTACCACTTGTATTTGATAGGACTCAGGAGTTACGCCGGTGCCATCAAGGCGAGCAACGGTGCGCGCGGCTAGTCGTACGGCATTGGCCAATACGCTGCGTTCATTCACAAGATTACAGTAGCTGATCGCCCCAACCAGAAGCGGGATCACAAAAAGAAGGGCGATTGAAAACTCCGCCAAGACAGCGCCCCTCTGGCGACGCCCTAACCCGTTTGAACTAAAAACCTGCAAGTTATTTTTGCCACTGTTTTGCATGAATCACCTAAGAAGATCACCTACCTTCCAAGCGTCATTCCTAAGGTTTAAATCCAAACTAAACGAGTTTTTGATCCATAAAATAAAAATGGTTCCCTGAGGGCGCTTGTTCCCCCCCTAGAGGAGACCCGTGCCTTCCCCCCTAGAGGAGACCTGTGCCTTCAGAGGGGGCTTGCCCCCCCTAGAGGAGACCCGTCTCCTCTAGGGGGGGTGTTTGTGAATTTTGTGTAATTAATTTCGTACGTGAATGCTTACGGCAATTTTTTTGATGGGATAATGTCGGGAACATCTACGGCAGACCCAGCAAAGACCCGGTAAAATATCCAAATTAAGGGCAAATCCTTCCTACCAGGGGTGAGCGCCCAATGACTTTCTCTTCGGGTAACCGTTCGCGTATATCGATTACCCCTCCGGCGTGACTAAGAGATCGTTAGCTAAATTCAGTAGTTAGGGCATGGTATTGTAACAACCAGCGCCATTACAACCTAGCCCATAGGCCTGATTCTTGCTATCTAATCACATACATGTCGTGAAATTAGGTGAAGCAAACAAACGGGGAGCGCCACACGGCGTTCCTGCTTGCTCTTCGTAAGAGGACCTTTAGTGAGATTGAAAGTTCAACCGAAAGCTGACCCTCAAAACTGTCAAAGCGAACGGGGTGGTGCCATGTTACTTTTCTTGGCGCTGGGCTTAGCCGCCACATTAATAGGAGTCGCCGCCCTAACCGTCAATATCGGGCTTACTAGCTCGATTCGCTCCGAAATGCGAAATGCGGTAGACGCCTCCGCACAAGCAGCAGTGGCGATGATGTGCTCAACTCGGGAGTGCTACGAGAGCGCCAAGCTTGAGGCGCTTAAAAGCTTAGAGCTGTTGCTGCCCCCGTTCCTTGATGATCAGCGCCGCTCCACACCGATTAGATTAGACCCGGACGGAGGCCCCGAATGGCAGGTCGGGGACCTAACGGTTAGGTTTGAGCGCGGGCGCTGGTTCTCAGACGGCCCTCCTCCTCAGATGGAATCCATTATTAGCACCCATCCCAACCTCCAATTCGAACCCTTTGATCTCGTAGACGCGTCGGAACCTTCCTG